>NZ_JAKUXJ010000002.1:0-295621 GCF_026782895.1 Streptococcus mitis | reverse complement strand
GGTAAGCTGTCCACATTGCCAATGCTGTTTCTTGCTTCTGGTACTGCTCCATTGTCCACTGTTTGGACTGTTGGTTCTGGTTTGTATTCATCTTTTTGTGCACGAACATTTACAGTTACATTCACGGTATCTTTTGAGTCATCAGGATATGTTACAGTTACGCTACCTGCTTTATCTCCAGGTCCTGTTGTTGTACTTGGAGTTGTTGCCCATGTATAGGTTGTTCCTGCTGGTAATCCATTTTTATTAACACTTGTTCCTGCATCTGGTTTTACATCATAACTCACCGTTTGTTTTTGCCCATTCGGTGTCGCAGTATATTTCGTAGTCATTGATTTGACGGTAATCGTAAATTGTCTTTGACTAGGATTGTCTGCATTATCTGTTACTTGAATAGTTGCAGTATAAGTTTTACTATCTTGTCCAACAGGTAATTTTGTTACTTCTTGAACTCCATTTTTAAATTTAATTGTCTTAGTCGCATTGTCATATACTAAGAAATCTGGTAAGCCCGTTACCGTTGTTGATTTAACACCAGTTCCTCCTGTATTATCAGTAGCTGCAACTTTTATAGAAGGTAATGTTCTATCCAATGCAATTAAATCCCAATTTTGTCTATCACTTGGTGTTGTAATCGTTGGAGCTGTTACGTCTTTTACTTCTAAAGGTATGTCAACTGGATCTGTCGTATTATCTAAATAAGTAACAGTCGCTTTAATCGTTTGAGTTCCTGCATTTGCTGTACTAATCGTTCCAGCAGTAACGGATTTAACCTTACTATTACCGTTATTACTAATAGCAACTGCTGCTTTTAAGTCATTATTTGTAACCGGAACATTTTGATTTCTAACGATTTTATTTCCTGTAGGAGCATATTCATCGCTTAACTTACGAACACTTACAGTTACATTCACAGTATCTTTTGAAGTATCTGGATAAGTGACTTCTACTACCCCAGATTTGTTACCAGGGCTTGATGTATCTGGTTTTGTTTTCCAAGCATATGTTGTCCCTGATGGTAATCCTGTTTTATTGATACTTGCTTCTGCACTTGGTTCCTCTTTATAGCTGACTGTTTGTGTTTGAGAATTTGCAGTTGCTGTATATTTGAACGTTTGTGGCTTCCATACAAAACGAACACGTCCTGGTGCTCCATTGTCATTCGCATGACCTACATGTTCATAGTTCGTATTTCCAGCGGGATCTTCGGTGTATAAATAACGCGTGATTGATTTTTCACCGGCAAATGGTTGATTATTAATATTCCCACTCACCGTAATTGTTGCTGGTTGTGCATCTGAACCTGTAGTTTCAGATTTAATCTTAGTTGCTGTTAGATATAAGCCATCTGGGCTTCCTCCACCTAAATAGCTATTATCTTCTTGTCCTAGTCCCTGTCTATTATCTGCGGCAAATGCTAAGTAAACTTTTGAAACTTTTCCATTATTATCTTTTGCTTTTAAAGTGATATTATTATTCTCATGTGAATATACATAAACTTCTTGATTACCAGGATTATCATAAGGAATCTCTACTGTCGGTCTAATATTATCAACAATTTCAACTGGAATATCCACTGTTTTCATCACTGTATTTCCACGAAGAATTTCAACTTGCTTATGATGAACCGTTGGTTTTGAAGTGTCTACAGTAGAGCCACCTTTCCAACGAATCGTTAAATCATTCGCAGGTGCAGTTCCATTTGAAAGAGTAATATAACTTCTAGCATCACCTAGTTCACCACTTTGATGTTGATTAATACGTTTATCTTGTTTTCCTACGAAATCTAGTACCGTATACGGTGTAGTAACATCTTTAACGGTTCCATTTTGATAAGTTACCGTAACAACAGCATTTCCAGTTCCCGGTTGTTGTAAATTAAATGGTGTTTTCCATGTTACATCAACAGTTGATGGAAGTTCATTTCCTGTTTTTGACTTCACAAGATTTCTAGGATTTTTATAGAAATCTTGTGGATCTCCGTATAATGCCGTAATATTTTGATGTTTTGCTATAGGCTCATTCTGTGCATTTGTTTGAATTGTTTTAGGTGCAAATCCATCTTTAAAGTGAATCGTCATTGTTGCACCATCAGCTGAAACTTCAGCATGATCATAGTCAATGTGAACTGCTCTATTGACTACTCCTGGGTGTGCAGCCTCAAACTTTTTAATTAAAGCTGTTTTTTCGGTTTCCGTTAAATGGCGGACATCATCTACATAAGTTGGTGTTGCCAAATCATTAACCGTATTACGCTCACTTTGAGCTTTTACATGAAATGTATAAGTAATACTATTTTCCGGGTTCTTTCTTCCTGCCGCAATAGTTACTCTATAATCACCCGGTTCAACAGCTTCTCCCGTTTTATCATAACGCCCAAGCCAACCTCTTATAACCGCTTTAACTTCTGGATTATTAACAGGCCATACACCAGATGTGATATCCTGAAAGTCTTCCTTTCCAGTACGAGGATTTTTATAAGCAACTCTCAATGTTATACCTTTAAGCTTATCTAAACCACTAATAACACCTACAGTTTTTAAATAATATGGTGATTTATCTTCCTTACCTCTATTTTCTCCATATTCATACTTATATAAAGGTTCTCCTGGACCTCTTTGACCTAAAACTCTCATAAATGAGTATATCTCATCAGAATTATAATACGTCAAATCAGTTCTAGTTTCATTAACTAACCCAGCTTCTCCTCTTCCATGCTGATTTTGCGTAGGTAAAAAGTATACCGCCCTAAATCTACTCTCACCATTCCCATTAATCGGTTGTCCATTTCGTGGATCACGTTTACCAGAATGAGCTCTTGTCATGCGATTGGCTACTTTATTTCGAAGACGTGTGACTTCTTTAAGGAGCGACTCTACCTCGCCCTCCCTGTTACTATCCTCAGAACGTTTTTCAGCTGTTTTAACTAATTCTTTCTCAGTATCGCTGAACTCATAATTTATTTGATTAGCTAAACTGTAAATTTCATTTACAGTTTCTGTTACTTTTGCTATTTTTTCTTTGCTTAAATCTGATTTCTCTTCTTTTTGAGGCTCAGCTTTTTCTCTAGACTCTGAGGCTTTTTCTTTTTCAGGTTTATCCTCTAATTTTTCAAAAGATTCTTTAAGAGCTTTCTCTTCTTTATCTACCTCTTCTTGACTTACTTTCGGACTTTCCATCAGTTGTTGTGCGCGCGACAAAGAAAGATTCAATTTCTCTACTGAATCTATAGTTTTTTTGCTTAAGTCTATATTCTTAATTTTTTCTATTAATTCGATTAAAGATTGTTTATTAACCTCTGTTTTAGCTACATCCTCTTTTTTATCGAGCTCATCAGATTTTTTTGATAATGGAGAAGTGACTCCCAAATTAATCTCATTATCTTCCTGCTTAATTACTTCCTCTTTAGGTGTTTTACCTTTATCCCTATCATCTCCATCTTCTGCCGAGTTCATTGATGTAACAACTGAAGATGCCACTTCATCTGCTCTGACAACTTGTGTTTGTTGCAATCCTATTGCACCAGTTGCTAAAAAAAGAGTACAGCCAAAAAGAAAATGCTTCCCTTTTTTTACCATTCTCCAATTCTTTTGATTTATTCCTTTACGATTAAATAACATAACAGAAACCCCTTAATAAAGCATTAATTAATACAGTTCATTATATCAAATTATTCAAAATTACTCTACCCTTTTCTTCCATATTTTATTTTAATGGATTGAATCTAGAGTGGTACACTGCTACTTCTAAAATATTGCTAGAAATTTATTTGAATTTCCCAATCAGTTTATTCATATTTTATTTCATTCCACTATAATTCTGTAGAGGTTCTAGTATTGATACCGAAGCAGAGTCACAAAGTATTAATTAAATATATTTTTAAGTATAACTTAACATTACTCAAACCCACTATGAATACATTAAATTTATAAAATGTAAACTAGGTCCCCACTCCCAAATCTCTCCTCTAAAGAAACACCTTTTTACGTATATCTCTTAGCATAATTCTTGAAAAATTCTATACTATTTATCGATTTAATACTTTATGAAATATTCAGAACCTAGATTGTCAAATTAAGTTAGATTTTTCATGTAACTCAGAAAAACTTGGCATGGTATTTGATAATTCAAAGACTTTCTAGGAATTCTATTTCTTTTATCAGCTTAGCTGATAAATAATTTTGAGAAATATTAGTAAAATCCATTTGTTTCGGTAGTCTATTTCGTCTTAATAAGCCATTAGAATGTTCATTGAGACCTCGTTGACTAGGACATCCTAGGTACGCAATGAAAATATCAATGTCATGTTCTAAGACAAGTGTCACAACGTTATTCAGAATATAGCCTGATAGAGTAACCAACAGATGTACTTTGAATCCTCAGAACCAAAGGTACTTAGAGGAATTGTAACCAATGTCGCCTAGTTCATGGAAAATACATGCTCAATGATTACGAACAGGTTGACAAAATGATAATGAAAAACTATCGATGATGACAATGCTATTTTGAGAAAGTTGAGTATTCATGGCTTGCCGAATGATTTGAACTAACCAAATCAACTGTCTTAACTATCGATTAAATCGGCTTCTTTCAGGGAGACACCCACAAGGAAAGAGTTGGCATATCCGATAGAAATGACGAAGATGATTTAATGCCTAGTTCAGTCTGTAAAATAAGCAAAACTAATAGAGACTGATCTGAAACCTTAGACAAGCTGATATTGTTACGATGTTTGTAAGATCCGGGACATTGTTCACTATATAGCTGAAGACAAATTTTGATAATTGTTTCAAAGTCCATTGCAAGTGATGAGATTTACCTGTATATTGTAAGTCGCTCATTGGGGCTAACCTCCTGTTTGTTTCGACACTTACAGTGTAGTCCTTTTGAGCTTTTTATTGTATTTTGAAAGTAAATAGCACTACGAGTACAATTTATTAAAATCAATTATTGGCTTGTTGTTATGGCATTCAAATTAACAACTTGAGGTTTGGGGATTCCCCAAAATTCAAATCACCCCAAAAAGTACATACACTTTGTGTATACAAATTTTGGGGGTGATTTTAGGAGTGTGTGTATACAGACTCTGAGCTCGCAAAGTCATATTATGAGAAATCTATCCCCTTCGATAAAATAATCCAAAAAATCAATTTGACTGTCATTTGTGTGTACAAATATTTTAAAAAGATATATAAAAACATCCCAAAAGTTAGATTTTTCTGTCTAACTTTTAGGGTGCAGTTCAATTTAACCGCGATTCCTTATTTTAAAATCCTCATATGTCTTTCTTTTTTATGGTTAGCATCATAGTATTCCAGCATCGCATGATACAAACGAGCCTTCGTTTTATCTTGTTGTTTAATTCCATGAAGAAATAATTCTGCTCGCTTTAATTTCAGTATGTATTCGCATATCTGATCGAAATCCTTATCCATATTACTTTTGAAAATAAACATCTTTTTCCTCCATCACGTCAACTATTTTTTGCATCATAATAGACATATCCATTTTATTTTCATAGCTTATTCTCCCAACTACAGTTGCAAGACGGGCTATAGAATTGATATTCTTTCCGACTTGTTCCAACTCTTCTGTTAAAGGAACTAAACTTTCAGAGGTTATCAGAAGGTTATCACAAAGCTATTCGAGCTTAAAAATCGACAAAAAAGAGTTTGGGACAAAAAGATTTTTATTTCAGGAATTCTTTATTATAAGTTTTAAAAATCGATAGATTAGACAAAAAAAGCGAACAAGACAAAATTCTGAGTGTCAGATACCTCGTTTTGTTCGCTTTTTATATTTAAGGTTAGACTTTTGTCCCAGACTCTTTGAAATATTGATATAATCGTATTGATTAACGTTTTGAGGCAACTGACCTCGTCAGGTTGCAGCCACATTTGTAAGCGACTAAAGTCACCACAACTGTGTCAATTGCACCAATTTATCAAGAAAGTACAAAAAAGAACACCCCGAAAGGTGCTCTTTGTAAGTATAGTAATTCTTTCGAATTAACGTTTACTAAATTGTGATGCTTTACGAGCTTTCTTAAGACCTGGTTTCTTACGTTCAACTTTACGTGAGTCACGTGTAAGAAGTCCTGCACGTTTCAATGAATCGCGGAAGTCTGGGTCTACTTGAAGAAGGGCACGAGCGATACCGTGACGGATAGCTCCTGATTGACCAGCGTATCCACCACCTACAACGTTAACGAAAACGTCGTATGAACCTACAGTTGAAGTAACTGCGAACGGTTGGTTGATGACAAGACGAAGGTCAGCGTGTGGGATGTACTCTTCAACATCTTTTTTGTTAACAGTGATTTTACCAGTTCCTGGAACAAGGCGAACGCGTGCAACAGCGTTTTTACGACGTCCAGTACCTGCATATTGTGCTTGTGACATACTTTATTGTTCCTTTCCTTAGATAAGTCCTGAAATGTCAAGAACTTCTGGTTGTTGTGCAGCGTGAGTGTGCTCAGCTCCAACAAATACTTTCAACTTCATACCTTGAGCGCGTCCAAGAGTATTGTGTGGAAGCATACCTTTAACTGATTTCTCAATCAAACGTACTGCATTTTTAGAACGAAGTTCACCTGCAGAGATTTGTTTCAATCCACCTGGGTGGTTTGAGTGAGTGTAGTAGATTTTATCAGTTGCTTTTTTACCAGTCAATTTAACTTTTTCAGCATTGATAACAATTACAAAGTCACCTGTATCAGTGTGTGGTGTAAATGTTGGTTTGTTTTTTCCGCGAAGTACGCTAGCAACTACTGCAGAAAGACGTCCAAGTGGTACATCAGTTGCGTCAACTACGTACCATTTACGTTCAACTTGGCCTGGTTTAGCCATAAATGTTGTTTTGTTCATGATTTCTCCTATATATAGTTCGATTTTTGTTTACGGTGATGGGTGTTCCTTCCCATCGAAAAGTATTTGGAAGGTTCCGGGGCCTTTCAAATGGGGTAAACAATACCGCCTACTATAATACCAAATTTCACCCCTAAAAGTCAATAGATATGAAAAATATTTTTCTGAATTCCACTCTTTTTATCTCTAAAAAACCTCGCTTTCGCGAGGCTCTTCTATTTATAAGATAAGGCACGTTTAAAGGTTTTCCAAGGACCTAAATCATCTGTTTGCAGAACGAGACTAGCATACATACGTCCGATAAAGACTGTTGCAGTTACTGCAAAAGCAATCGTAATAGCAAGCGAAATCCAAGCTTCTAACCCATTTGCATAGCCATTAATAGCTCTAAACGGCATGAAGAAAGTCGAAATAAAGGGAATATATGAACCAACCTTCAAGATGAGATTGTCACCAGCTGCACCTAGAGCTGTCACTCCAAAAAAACCACCTATAATCAAAATCATCAAAGGCGACAAGGCTTTTCCTGAGTCCTCAGGACGAGAAACCATAGAACCTAGGAAGGCTGCTAAAACAACGTACATAAAGAGGCTAACCAAGACAAACAATAAGGTGTTGAGCGAGAAAGCCTCTCCTATATGGTTTAAAATACCAGATTGTGCCAAGATTGGTAGGTCTTTAAAGAGAAGAATGGCAGCAAGTCCACCCACGACGTAAATGCCAATATGGGTCAAAATCACAAGAAGCAGAGCCAGCATGCGAGCGTAGAAATAATGACTAGCTCGGATACTAGAGAAGACCACCTCCATGATTTTGGTTCCTTTCTCGCTAGCCACTTCCTGAGCAGTGACACTAGCATAGGTAATCAAAATCATATAAAGGAAGAAACCAAGCCCTGCGGCCGCAATGGTTTGAACAATTTTTTTGTTTTCCTTAGATTCATCAATCTTCTCAGTAAAATCAACGGTTTGACTCAGGCGTTTTTCCTGTTCTTGAGACAAATTAGCTGCCGAACGATTGAGTTGGTATTGCAGTTCATTTAGTCTATTGGTTACAGCTAGTTTGATGCCACTTTCAAGAGAGGTTTCACCATGATAGACGGCCTTGATGACGCTGTCCTCTTGGTCGACGGTTAGGTAACCCTTGATTTTCTCATCCTTGATAGCAGTTTGGGCACTGGCTTCATCCTTATAATCAAAGTTGATACCATTAGTACCCTTGAGCCCTTCTTCCACAGATGGCACTGTTGTTACTACTGCTATCTTGCTATTCTTGGCCATAGAAGACCCTTGGAGGTAGCCAATTCCTACAGATAAGGCTAAAAAGAGGAACGGCGAAATCACCATAAAGAAGAAACTCCATGACTTAACATGTCGAAGATAGGTTTCCTTCATTACAACCCACATATTTCTCATACTTCCACCCCTGATTCTAGTTTAAAGATTTCATCAATTGTTGGCGCTTGCTGGTCAAAGGTTGCGATGTATTGCCCCTGAGTCAAGATTGGGAAGAGTTCCCTTCCAGCGCTCTCATCCTCTAAGATCAATTTCCAACTGCCTTGTTTGGTCAAACTCACCTGTTTGACATGAGGAAGATTTTCCAATTCTTCCTTACTTCGTTCACTTGAAACAAAGAGACGCGTTTTCCCGTATTGATTACGGACATCCTGGACCGGTCCATGCAAGACCACACGGCCATCTCGGATCATGAGAATATCGTCACAAAGCTCCTCGACGTTGGTCATGACATGGTCAGAAAAGATAATGGTTGCCCCACGTTCTTTTTCTTGAAAAATGACTTGCTTGAGCAATTCTGTATTGACCGGGTCCAATCCACTGAAAGGCTCATCCAAGATAATCAAGTCTGGTTCATGAATCAGAGTAATGATGAGCTGAATCTTCTGCTGATTTCCTTTTGACAGACTCTTGATTTTATCAGTCAGTTTCCCTTTCACTTCCAACCTCTTCATCCATTGAGGGAGTTTTTCCTTGATTTCCTTAGCATCCATACCTTTTAGAGTCGCCAAGTAACGAACTTGTTCAAGGACTGTCAATTTAGGCATGAGACTGCGTTCTTCAGGCAGATAGCCAATCCGAGTGTAGGTCTCCTGACGAATATCCTGACCATCCAGACTAATTTCTCCTTGATATTCTAAAAACTTCAAAATACTGTGGAAAATCGTTGTCTTCCCAGCACCATTTTTTCCGACTAGTCCCAAAATACGACCTGGTCGCGCTTGAAAGTCAATACCAAACAAAACTTGCTTGGATCCAAAACTTTTCTCTAGACTTCTTACTTCTAGCATCTTTCACCTCCGAAATGTCTTGCACTCATTATACTCCTTTTTGATAGCCTTTACAATGATTTCTGTCCATTTTTGTCATCCTCATTTTAGTAAAAAATCTTAGAGTACTTTGAGTTATGAGTACATTATACACTGCTAAACTCCAATTTATCTTCTCTGTTCCTCAACTGTCTATTTTTGATCCTGAATTGTTATTTAAAAAGCAAAAATCCACCCCGAAGGATGGATTGATACTTTAACGCACTTCTGCATTGACTTTTTCTTCGAGAGACGCTTGGATTTTTTCCATATAGCGTGCGACTTCTTCGTCCGTTAAGCTGTCTTCTGGATTTTGGAAAGTCAAGCTATAAGCCATTGACTTCATACCAAGTCCCAATTTCTCACCTGAGAAGACGTCAAAGAGTTTGATATCTGTCAAACGTTTCACGCCGGCAGCTTGGATCGCGTCCACAACTTCTTGGTGAGTGACTTCTGCCTTGAGGAGAAGGGCAACGTCACGGCTGACTGCTGGGAATTTAGTAATTTCTACAAATGGAGCAGCTGGTTGAAGGGCATCTTCGATGGCTGAAAGGTTGAGCTCAGCCACATACGTTTCTGGAATATCGTAAGCCTTAGCAGTGACTGGATGCACTTGACCAAGGAAACCAAGAACTTGGTCACCGAGTGAAATGACTGCTGTACGACCTGGATGAAGGCTAGCAATTTCAGATGTTGCTGTATAAGTTACTTGGAGTCCCAAACGAGCAAATAGGGCTTCAAGGATTCCCTTAGCATAGAAGAAATCAATTGGAACTGCTACTGTTTGGAAATCTTTTTCTGCAACCAAGCCTGTCAAGGCAAAGGCAAAGCTATTAATCTCATTTGGAAGTTCTTCTTTTGGATTGCCAGTTTGTTCAAAAACTTTACCAATCTCATAAAGGGCCAAGTTTTTATTCTTACGAGCTACGTTATAAGCCACCGTATCAAGGATACCAGAAATCATATTTTGACGGAGGACAGAACGATCCACTGTCATTGGCCACATAAGTTCCGTAAGGTTACTTGGTTGAGCCGTAAACTCAACTGCTTTTTCAGGAGTTGTTAGAGCGTAGGTGATGATTTCTGTCAAACCTGCCCCTTCAGCAATGGTACGAACCTGACGGCGAAGTTTTTGTGTCGCAGTCAATTCACCTGCTGTACCATCGTCTTTTGGTAGACTAGTTGGCAAGCGGTCATAACCATAGATACGAGCGATTTCTTCAAAGAGATCTGCTTCAATAGTGATATCCCAACGGCGACGTGGGACACTGACTGTAAAGCTAGCTGCATTTCCAGAAAGGCCAAAACCAAGACGACGGAAGACGTCTTCTACATCAGCATAAGAAAGCTCTGTACCAAGGACACGGTTAACATCAGCAAGAGTTGAAGAAACTTCCACATCAGAGGTATCAAGTTCACCCGCTGAAACGATACCCTTACGCACAGTCGCACCTGCAAGCTCTGCAATCATGCTAGCTGCCGCATCAAGAGCTTCGTTAACAGTTGCCACATTAATCCCTTTTTCAAAGCGAGAAGATGACTCAGAACGAAGGTTAAGACGACCACTTGTCTTACGGATAGATTTGCCATTGAAAACAGCAGCTTCAAGGACAACACGACTAGATTTTTCAGAGATTTCTGTTGCTTGCCCCCCCATGACACCGGCAAGGGCTACTGGCTTGTCAGCGACAGTAATGACTAGGTCATTCACGTCCAAGTCACGTTCTTCACCATCTAAAGTCACCAATTTTTCACCAGCACGCGCTTCACGCACACGGATGTCAGTCCCTTCAAAGGTATCCAAGTCAAAGGCGTGCATTGGTTGACCAAAGTAGAGCAGGATGTAGTTGGTCACGTCCACTACGTTATTAATAGGACGGATGCCTTCGTTCATGAGAAGGTTTTGCAACCATTGTGGACTTGGTGCGATAGTCACATTGTCCAAGATACGAGCCGCATAGTAAGGAGCCTTGTCTGTTTCAATGCCTACAGAAAGTGCATCTGTAGCGGCTTCGTTTGTTTCTGTTAGAGTAAATTCTTTAAAGTTGACTGCCTTGTCATAGATGGCTGCCACTTCATGAGCCACTCCACGCATAGAAAGAGCGTCCGCACGGTTGGGGGTGATTGAAAGTTCGATGATTTCATCATCCAAGTCTAGATATGAGAAAACTTCCTCACCTGGAACGGCATTTTCTGGCAAGATTTGGATGCCATCTGCGAATTCCTTTGGCACAACTGAGTCAGAAATTCCCAATTCACCAAGTGAACAGATCATTCCAAGTGACTCAAGACCGCGGATTTTCCCTTTTTTGATCTTGTAATTGTCAGCGATGCGAGCTCCTGGAAGAGCCACCATAACCTTGATACCAGCACGCACATTCGGTGCACCACAGACGATTTGACGGGCTTCTTCTTCGCCAACGTTAACCTGACAAACATGGAGGTGAGTTTCTGGCACATCTTCGCAAGACAAGACCTCACCGACGACAATTTTTGAGAGACCAGCAGCAGGTGATTCCACACCTTCGACCTCGATCCCTGTGGTTGACATTTTTTCAGCCAACTCTTGTGATGGCACAGCAATGTCCACCAATTCTTTTAACCATTTATAAGATACAAGCATAATTTAGTTTTCCAGAATGACAGTTGTCACTCTAGTTATTTTCCTTTCCTATCATTTCAATAGAAGAATCATCTTCTTACCTTAATTTCTTTTTCAGTAACCAATCTGTATCTACTTTTTGACCAACCATAAAATGATGTTGGCTAAATTTTTCAAAACCATATCGATTATAAAATGCTTGAGCTTTTGTATTATGCTCCCAAACACCTAACCAAGCCCAAGAAAAACTATTTTTTGTAGCAAGTTCAAGAGCGAATCCAAACAATTGCTTACCTAGTCCAAATCCTTGGAATTTTTGTAGCACATAGAGGCGTTGAATTTCAAAAGCATCCTCTAATTCTCTCTCAGTCTGAGCACTTCCCCAGTTGACTTTGAGAAAACCAGCTATCTCCTCTTCATGCATAATGAAATAGGTTTCGGATTCTGGATTTTCCAACTCAGTTGACAAAACTCTCAGACTATAAGACTCTTCAAAGTATTCCTGTAACTGCTCTTCCGTATTATCATGAGCAAATGTTTCACTAAAGGTTTGTTTGGCAATTTTGGACAACACCCCAACATCTGCCTTTTCTACTTTTCTAATCATTATTTAAACTGTTCTGAGAAGCGGACATCTCCTTGGTAGAATCCACGGATATCGTTGATTCCGTAACGGAGCATAGCTACACGCTCTTGACCAAGACCAAAGGCAAATCCAGAGTAAACTGTCGCATCGATACCACTCATTTCAAGGACACGTGGGTGAACCATACCGGCCCCCATAATTTCGATCCAACCTGTTTTCTTACATACGTTACAGCCTTCTCCACCACACTTGAAGCAAGAAACATCCACCTCAACAGATGGCTCTGTGAATGGGAAGTAAGATGGACGCAGACGGATCTGACGCTCTTCACCGAACATTTTTTGCACAATCAATTGAAGTGTTCCTTGAAGGTCTGCCATAGAGATATTTTTCCCAACAACCAAACCTTCGATTTGGTGGAATTGGTGACTGTGAGTCGCATCGTCCGTATCACGACGGAACACACGCCCTGGCGAGATCATCTTCAAAGGACCTTTAGAAAAATCATGGGCATCCATAGCACGCGCCTGAACTGGAGACGTGTGGGTACGGAGCAAGATTTCTTCAGTGATATAGAAAGTATCCTGCATATCGCGAGCTGGGTGGTCTTTGGGAAGGTTCATACGCTCAAAGTTATAGTAGTCTTGCTCCACTTCAAAACCATCCACGACTTGGTAACCCATACCGATGAAGATATCTTCGATTTCTTCACTGGTTTGTGTGAGGACGTGGCGGTGACCAGTCGCAACTGGACGACCTGGAAGGGTCACATCGATACTCTCACTTGCTAATTGAGCTGCGACTTTCTTTTCTTCCAATAGTTTAGCTGTTTCTTCAAAGGCTGCTGTCAAGACATCACGAGCTTCATTGACGTGTTTCCCGATAATCGGACGCATCTCAGCAGAGACATCTTTCATCCCTTTGAGGATTTCAGTAAGTGAACCCTTTTTCCCAAGGACAGAAACACGCAAATCTTGCATCTCTTTTTTATTTTCAGCAGTAATCTGCTTCAAGCTAGCCAGCGTTTCTTCACGAAGCGCTTTTAATTGTTCTTCAATAGTTGACATAATTCCTCCATCAGTCTCTCGTAGATAAAAAGAAAACCACATGCCAAAAACTCCACTCGGAGCGTTGACACGCGGTACCATCCGTTTTTATCTGACAAGTCAGACCTTCATTTCTAAATCCATGCACAAGTGAATTCACCCAGCTTTCATATAGAGAGCTTGCAGTCACGGCTCTCCTCCCTGATATACTTCCCTTGAGTTACTAGTCTTGCAGATTTCTATTCAATTACTATATAGTTTATCAGATTTTGAGTTAAAAAACAAGTTAGATTAGACTAATTTCAATACAAAACTCGTTCCTTTTTCTGTTGCTCCATTTTCCACAAATCCAAGCGACTTGAAACACCTCCTAGAAGCATGATTGTAGGTGTAGATTTCCTTGACTCTCAATTCTTTCCATCCTTTTACTCGAGCCAATTCAATCAAAGCACTTAGAATCTTTTTCCCAAGTCCTCGATGTTGGTAAGCGGAATTCCCAATCACAATGGGGAGATTATCCTGAGATAGTGTAACATCCCCAATTGGAAACCATTCTCCCTTCTCCTTGACTTCAATCCAAAAAAGCTCACCATGCTGATCCAAATGGGAATACATAGCTTCCAAAGTTTCTTGACTATAAGGTCTCTTCACACCATCTACGAGGTGAACCAAGTTCACATCCTGATACCAAGCAAAAGCTTCTTCACAATGATTGACCTTATAATAAGGAACAAGACGCAGTGCATTATCTATTTGTAAAATCCGTTTCATCTGCTTTCCTTTTCAACAAAAGAGTTGCTGCTTGATTAAAACCATCACACCAGTTATACCATTTTGCTTCATACTCATCTTGAGCTAAGATATGATTTTTTAAATCCAGAACAGAGTAAATTTTTCTTTCTTCGCAGGCTTGCGCATAGAGATGATATAGTTCATCACCACCATCTCTATCAAACTCAGCAGAAATCGTATCCCGACCTGCCAATAAAGCCTGATAAGCCCTGTGATGCCCATCTGTAATCAACAAGCAATCTCCAAAGGCAAGAATACTGATTGGATCGACTTGGATTCTTTCTGCCGACTGGTAAAGCATCTGAATATCTTGCAACTTCTTTTCTGATAAGTATAGTTGAGTCGGATGAAGATCTGCTATATTGACTTTCATTTCTTTCTCCTCAAGGGAATTTGATACTCACTTCTGCTTGCCTTTAAATCGCCATTGGAAGCGTAGCTTGTCATAGAAGGGAAACTCGATAAACAAGACTCCCAAGCCCACACAGAGACTGGCAAGAACGTCTGATGGATAATGAACTCCCAGATAGACCCTTGATACCAACACACTGACTAGGTAGAGGCCAAGGACGATTTGTACGATTTTTCTCCAGACCCGATCTTTAATCCGTTGACTGAGAATGACAATCAGAAAACCTACCATCAAGGTTACAGCCAGAGAATGACCACTTGGGAAGGAAAATCCCTTCTCCTCAACCAAGTGTAAGATAGCTGGCCGTGGGCGCTGGTAGATGTTTTTAAAAGTCACGATTAAAAGACCGGCCAAAGCCAGATTTCCCAGCATGAAGAAACTTTCTATCTTCCACCGCTTACGATAAAAGACAAAAGCTGTAATGACAACCCAAGTGATAATCACCGGGATATCAATCAAGCGTGTGATAGCTCGGAAAAGAATAGTCAAATAATCTGGCAAGTCTCCTCGAACGGCAGTCTGAATCGGTTGGTCAAAACCGACCAGCGTTTCAGGGTAAAATTTGACCATGTAGCCAAGAATAACGAAAAGTAAAAGGGCAAAACTGCCCTTCATTAAAAATGTTTGTTTATCTCTCATAATGTTTTAAGGTTGGTTTCAAGAGAACATACAACAACCAGAATGAAACGGAAAAGATTACACCCTCAATCAAGTTAAAAGGTAATACCATGGTCATTAGGTAGTTGGAAAGTCCCAAAATTTTTCCAATATCAAAGTTAGCAAACTTAGCGTACAAAGGAACAGCGTAAACATAGTTAAGAACCAACATAGCCACGGTTAAACCAATAGTCCCAGCTAGAGAGCCTAGTAGGAAACGAAGAGTTGTCCGTTCCTTTTTCCAAATCAAAGCAAATACGATGACAAAAACTCCCAAAGCTACGATATTCATCGGCAAACCAATGTAAGTATTCACTCCTTGACTATTAAGAAGCAATTTCAAGAGTGAGCGAAGCAAGAGAATTCCTAGAGCAGCAGGCAAATCCATGACCACCAGACCCACAAGGACTGGCAAGATACTAAATTCGATCTTGAGGAAGGACGCCGCTGGCAAAAGCGGAAAGTCAAAGTACATCAGCACAAATGAGATGGCTGATAGAATCGCAATGGTCGAAAGTCGACGTGTGTTTGTCATAACAGGTTCCTCCAATTTTCTATAAAATCAGAAGAAGTTAGAAAGGATTCCCCTATCTATTCTCACTTTTTATACCCCAAAAGTTCCCTCGCACTCTATTGAGCAAACGGTTACAATTTAGCTATAAATCTATCAGAACAGACAAAGCTATTCTTTCGTCTTCTCCCATCCAGACTATACTGTCGGTTGTGGAATCTCACCACATCAGCTTGCGCTCGCGGACTTCTTTAAAGAGAAGGAAAAGATCATTTCCTAGTTAAAGTCACCGCCGGTCGGGAATCACACCCTGCCCTGAAGACTCTTTTATCATAACAAAAAACGCTTGCAAGCGCAAGCATTTTGTTCATTTTCATTTTTTATTTCAATTTATCTGCTTCATATGTATGAACGAGCTCAAGACCTGCAAAGTTCTGCTGGCGGAGGGCTTCGTAGACAATCATGCAGACGGTATTAGACACATTGAGACTGCGGACATGTTCATCATTCATAGGAATACGGAGAGCTTTCTCAGGATGTTCTCGCATAAAGTCCTCAGGCAAGCCCTTATCTTCACGTCCAAAGAGAAAATAATGGCCTTCGTTAGTCGATAAATCCACCTCAGAATAGACTTTTTCCGCGAATTTAGAAATCAGATAGAGTTTTCCCTTCATCTGAGACATGAAATCCTCCAAACTCTCGTAAAAATAAATCTCTAGCTTATCCCAATAATCCAATCCAGCTCGCTTCATCTTGCGGTCGTCAATAGGAAAGCCCATTGGCTTGATGATGTGGAGGGGAGAATTGGTCGCAGCGCAAGTACGCGCGATATTGCCTGTATTTTGTGGAATTTGAGGTTCAAATAATACAATGTGATTTGTCATGACTTGCTTCCTTTCACCATTGCAAAAAAATAGCCACACTGCCCGGAGTCAAGCTCAGCAAACAGCGTGGTTAAGGCATCGTTAACTTACCTCACAACAGGTTTGAAGTAAATCAGCGAAACTACTTTCTTAGTATAACACTTTCAGAATCATTGTCAATAGAAACGACTTGATTTTTTCAATTTTTTCAAGCTATTTCCAAGGGTTTCTAGGGGAAAATTCTTAAATATCTGCAAAAATTGCTTACTCTTTTATACCTATCTGTGGACTGGGAATGATGATATTATGACCTCGTTATCTCAAATACTGCTGTATGAATCCACTCATTATGAATTTGTAAGTCATTTTCTATAACCCTACTAAAGGTGAAGCCATTTTTTAAAAGCACCCTCTGAGAGGCTAGATTACCTGTTGCCGTTCCTGCAATGATTCTATTGAAACCATAAGTCGTGAAGGCTTTTTCTAAAACGAGTTTAACCGCTTCGCTGGCATAACCTAAATTGCTAACATTTTCCCCAATCCTATACCCAAGCTCTGCTGTTTTTCGATTATTCTCTAAAACACTTAAATTAATTCTTCCGACCATAACGCCTTGCGAATCTCTGATAAGATGCATGTAGACATCCCGATTCTCTTGTTCCCTTAACAACTCCCTCGTAATTTCTTTAAAACCTTCTAAATCAAAATAGTTAGCTGGTCTAGGAGATAAATTTCGTTCAAAATACTCTCGATTTTCTTTTTCAAAAGAATAGACGTCTAAACTATTTTCTTCAGACAACAGCTCTAAACTGATCATTACAAATCCTCTCCCATCATTATCTACATTCAAATTTTCTCATGTTTAAACAAAGTGAAATTAACACGATTTAAATTAAGTACTTTTACTATTTTATATCGTCTCTACATTATGACACTGAACTTAGTTGAAAATGATTATATTTGAATAACTTTGATTTTGTAGTGTAAATTCTACTATAAAGTATTCAAACTAATTCATATTTTGTCAAAAAGTTTCAAGCATACAATTGTTAACTTTATTTCTCATACAATCTATCAATAAAAAGTTATAGAATAATTTCTCTTTACTTATCTAATGAAAACTTTGACAATACTATTTCCAAGGGTTGTAAAATCGTCCTTGATTCTGCAAGATAAGTAGTAAACTAGCTACTAAAAACAATGCTGCCAAGAGCAAGGTAAGATAATCTCCTTTTTTCAAGGCCTGATAACTATACCAAGTGCGCTTTTTCTCTTTTCCAAAGCGGCGAAGTTCCATGGCGGTCGCAATGGTATCAATGCGTTCTAGCGAGCTAAAAATCAAGGGAGTGATAATGCGCAGATTGCCTTTGATTCGTTGCATAAGAGAAGCTTTCTTGGATAATTCCATCCCACGCGCCTCCTGAGACATCTTGATAGTAAAGAATTCTTCCTGCAAATCTGGAATATAGCGCAAGGTCAGACTGACAGAATAGGTAATCTTATAAGGCACACCGATTTGATTTAAACTGGAAGCAAACTGACTAGGGTGGGTTGTCATCAAAAAGATAATAGCCAGAGGAATGGTGCAAAGGTACTTAATGGCCAGATTTAGCAGATAAAAGAGCTCTTGACTGGTCAGAGTGTAGGCACCGATTCCCTGCCAAATCACACTTCTCTCTCCGTAAAGTCCAACCCCATACTCGGGAGAAAAGAGATAGACCATCAAAACGTTTAAAACGGCAAATACCGTCGCAAAAACTGCTACAAAGGAAACATCTTTAAAACGGATTTCTGACAAATAGAGGAGAAATACCGAAAAGATGGCAATCAGAACAAGCAGTCTGGTATCATAGCTAATCATGGCCGCCAATGACACGAGAATGAAAAAGAGGAGTTTCCCAGCTCCTGACAAGCGATGAATCACAGTATCTCTATGCTGGTAACCGATTAATTTAGCTTGCATCCTTCTCTCCTTTCTTTGTAAAATGCCGTTAAAGCAAGTGGATCCACGTCTAGTTTCTTGGCCAAGTTGAAGATTGAAGTTTCTTTTAGATTGGCTTTTACTAACAGCTCAGGATTGCTCAACAGACTAGCTGGATCAGTATCGGCAATCAATTCTCCATCCACCATGACAAGAGCTCGGTCTGAATAATCCAGCATCAATTGCATATCATGAGTAATCATGACAATGGTATGCCCTTTTTGATGTAACTCTTCGAGAAATTCCATAATCTCAGTATAGTTCTTCTGGTCTTGACCTGCTGTCGGTTCATCTAGGAGGATAATTTCAGCCCCTAAGACCAAAATCGATGCAATAGTCACACGTTTTTTCTGACCAAATGACAGGGCAGAAATGGGCCAATTACGGAATTCATAGAGACCACAGATTTTCAAGGTTTCATAGACTCTCGTTTCAATTTCCTTCTCGTCCACACCTCGCAAACGAAGTCCCAGAGCTACCTCATCAAAAATCATGCTGGTCGAAATCATTTGATTGGGATTTTGTAGCACATAGCCTACTCGTCCCGCCCGCTCTGCAACAGAATCTCCTTTTATATCCTGTCCTTCCCAAAGATAGCGACCTTCAGTCTGGATAAAGCTACTTAAAGCCTTGGCTAGAGTTGACTTCCCTGCACCATTTTTTCCAACAATGGCAATCTTTTCACCTTTTTTAATATCCAGATGAATGGATTTCAAAATCGGTCTATCATCATAAGAAAAAGATACATCCTCTAGTCTAAAGAGTGACTGCAATTCTGGGGTTTCTTTTACCAGTTCCGTCCGCAACTGAACCTGACCTTTTGAGATAGACAAGTTATCCAGATCTGCTAATTGTTCTTCCTTGACTAAATCCACACCCAATTGACGGAGAGTGGTCAGATAAAGGGGTTCTCGAATTCCATTTTGTGTCAATAAATCAGTCGCTAGTAACTGATCAGGACCCCCATTAAAGAGGATACGACCATCGTTTATCAAGACAATCCGATCGACAGGGCGATGCAGAACATCCTCCAAACGGTGCTCAATAATAAGGGTCGTCGTCCCCTCTTCCTTATGAATCTGGTCAATCAATTCGATAATATCCTGACCTGACTTGGGATCCAGATTGGCGAGTGGCTCATCAAACAAGAGAATCGGACTTTCATCAATCAAAACACCAGCCAGACTAACCCGTTGCTTTTGTCCACCTGACAAATCCTGAGGACGCTGATTCAGTAAAGAAATAAGGTCCAACTTTTCTGCCCATTTATGAACACGATTTTTCATCTCATCTAGAGCTGTCACATCATTTTCCAGAGCAAAAGCCAAATCTTCTGCCACGGACAGACCGATAAACTGCCCATCTGTATCCTGCAAAACTGTACTGACCAGATGAGATTTATCATAGATGCTCATATCAAAGGCTGCTTGTCCTTTGATCAAAAATTCTCCAGATGTCTGACCCTTGTAAATATTTGGAATAATCCCATTCAAACACTGACCCAAGGTAGACTTGCCTGACCCAGATGGCCCAACAATTAAAACTTTCTCTCCCTTATAAATAGTTAAGTCCACTCCTTGCAAGGTCGGTTCTTGTTGCGTTTCATACTGGAAAGAGAAATCCTTCCACTCAATTATAGCTTCTTTCATCTTACTCTCTTCATTCGCTTCTTAGACTTCTATTTTATCATAAACTAACTCCTTCTTACAGTCTCTTCTCGTAAAATCTTAGCGTCAAAAAGAGTCCTATCCTAGCTTGCTTGCCTAACTAATCAATAAACATCAAAAAAGACCGGTTGTCCAGCCTTTTCCCTTATATTAATCCTTTTTCAAACTTCCTGAACGAGTCTGTGTACGTGAATAAGCTAGCAAGAGAAGGGTACCTGCGATAGCTACAGTTACAGCATTAGCAATTCCCGCAACAATCCCTTGGGCAAATACTTTTTCTGCTGCTTCTTGATAAATCACAACATCTCCAAGTGGTGCCAAGACACCCCAAACAAGAGCATTTGCAACAATCTGAATGAGGTTAAAGAAGACAATATCCTTCAACTCAAAAACACCCTGTGTTACTCGAATGTATTTTCTAAAGAGTCCGACGGCTAGACCAAAGAGACCACTAGCAATAATCCAAGTCCACCAAAGACCGTAGCCAGCAAGAGAGTCCTTCACTGCATGACCAATTAAACCAACAAGTAATCCCACTAGAGGGCCAAAAATGATAGACAAGAGGCTCTGTACCGCATACTGAAGCTGGATGCTTGTATTTGGAACAGGTGTCGGAATGCTGATCATCCCAATGACAACAAAGAGCGCAGCTCCAACACCGATAGCAACAACTTGTTTAATTGATTGATTTTTCATCTATATTCTCCTATTTTATGATTCTATTTTCTTTATTTCAATGGTCCAAGATGAACCGACACCCACATTATAGGCCTTAGCAAAGGAACCTTGGTTGATAGCCAGACCTAAACGATAGAGGGAGTTGATGTAAAGGATGGGTTGCCCAATTCTCACATCTGCAAATGATTTGCCATAAACAACTTGATTTTGATAGACCAGCATATCAGCGTGATAGATAGTCACTTCAAAACGGTCACCGAATGCGGGTTCCAGCTTGTAAAATTCTTCTCGCGTGATCGAGGTCCAAAGCGAACCAAAACGCACATCCAGAACATCAATAGCTCCCTTCACCAGATGATCTTCTATGATGGTCTCTACGACTGGAAGCTCCACAATCTGATCTACACTGAGCTCTGGCCCCACTTCCTCAAAACTAATGTGACCGCTGGCTAGTTTAGCACCAGTATAAGCATAAACATCACGACCGTGGAAGGTATAAGAATGCTCTGTATTTTGACGTCTATTGGCCACTTCAGAAATCTCACGAATAGCTACAATGCCAACGTGTTTCTTGATAAAAGAAAGCGTCCCATTATCTGGCGTGACAATGTATTGATTTTTTGCAGTCTTGGCAACCACACTCTTACGTTTCGAGCCGACACCTGGATCGACCACCGATACAAATGTCGTTCCCTCAGGCCAGTAATCCACCGTCTGAAAGAGACGGTAACTCCCCTCAAAAATATTATAAGGCGTGATATCGTGCGTCAAATGATGAATTTTTAAGGTTGGAGACTCTTCTAAAGCCACTCCAATCATAGCCGATACCGCACCATCAACCAGACCAAAGTCTGATTGTAATACCAGTAAATTATTATTCATTTTATCTCCTTGTGTATCCTTTATCATACCATATTTTCTAGAAAGTAGCTAATAGCTATTTCAATTGATTAGGGTATAGTTTTACCTTATAGCAAATTTCCTACTAAAAACTCTGGTGATTAGCTAGTAGGTGCATTTTTTCTTGAAAAAGGGTATGATAGTTACATAATGAAGAAGTAGGTTTTATTATGAAAATTATCCTTGTCGGAGGGGGAAAAGTTGGTTCTGCCCTCTGTCGCTCCTTGGTTGCAGAAAAGCATGATGTTTTGCTGATTGAGCAAGACGAATCTGTCCTCAATCATATTGTCAATCGCTTTGATATCATAGGCATCCTTGGTAACGGGGCCGATTTTACCATCCTTGAGCAAGCCAGCGTCCAGGATTGTGATATCTTTATCGCCCTGACTGAATACGATGAAGTGAACATGATTGCAGCCGTTCTAGCAAAAAAAATGGGAGCTAAAGAGACCATCGTTCGGGTGCGGAACCCTGAATATTCTAACTCTTATTTCAAGGAAAAGAATATTCTCGGTTTTTCTCTTATCGTTAATCCTGAGCTCTTGGCTGCCCGTGCTATTGCTAATATCATTGACTTCCCCAACGCCCTCTCTGTCGAACGTTTCTTTGGTGGACGGGTCAGCTTGATGGAATTCGCTGTTAAATCCTCCAGTGGTCTTTGCCAAATGCCCATTTCTGATTTTCGGAAAAAATTTGGCAATGTCATTGTCTGTGCGATAGAAAGGGAACATCAAATTATCATTCCAAGCGGTGACATGACTGTACAGGATAAAGATAGAATCTTTGTCACTGGTAACCGTGTTGACATGATGCTCTTCCATAATTATTTCAAGTCTCGTGCCGTGAAGAGTCTTCTTATTGTTGGAGCTGGTAGAATTGCCTATTATCTACTAGGTATCCTCAAAGACAGTCGTATCGATACCAAGGTTATTGAAATCAATCCTGAAATCGCTAGCTTCTTTAGCGAGAAATTCCCAAACCTCTACATCGTTCAAGGAGATGGTACCGTAAAAGATATCCTGCTGGAAGAAAGTGCTCAAAACTATGATGCCGTTGCGACTCTAACAGGGGTCGATGAGGAAAATCTGATTACCTCTATGTTCCTTGACAGGGTAGGTGTACAGAAAAATATTACTAAGGTCAATCGTACCAGTCTCCTCGAGATTATCAATGCGCCTGATTTTTCAAGTATCATCACACCTAAAAGCATCGCTGTAGATACGATTATGCACTTTATTCGTGGTCGGGTTAATGCCCAGTATTCAGACCTTCAGGCCATGCACCATCTAGCCAATGGCCAAATCGAAACCCTGCAATTCCATATCAAGGAAGCCAATAAAATGACTGCCAAACCTCTTTCTCAACTCAAACTGAAAAAAGGGGTTCTTATTGCAGCTATCATTCGAAAGGGCAAGACTATTTTCCCTACTGGAGAGGATATGCTGGAAGTCGGAGACAAGCTCCTAGTAACAACCTTGTTGCCAAACATCACCAAGATTTATGACTTGATCGCGAGGTAAGAAATGAATAAAAGTATGATTCGTTACCTCCTTTCAAAATTACTTTTGATTGAAGCTGTTCTTCTTTTGGTTCCTGTAGCTGTTGCTATCTATTACCGTGAATCGAGCCAAGTCTTTACAGCCCTCTTTACAACGATTGGGATTCTCGTATTACTAGGCGGTTCAGGAATTTTACAAAAGCCAAAAAATCAACGGATTTATGCCAAGGAGGGAGTCTTGATTGTTGCCCTCTGTTGGATCCTTTGGTCCTTCTTTGGTGGTCTCCCCTTTGTTTTTGCTAGGCAAATTCCCAGCGTTATCGATGCCTTTTTTGAGATCAGTTCTGGCTTTACAACTACTGGAGCAACTATTCTGAATGACGTTTCAGTTCTCAGTCGTTCCCTCCTCTTCTGGCGAAGTTTTACCCACTTGATTGGAGGGATGGGGGTGCTTGTTTTTGCGCTTGCTATTATGGATAATGCCAAGAATAGCCACCTAGAGGTGATGAAGGCTGAGGTTCCTGGCCCTGTTTTTGGCAAGGTTGTATCCAAACTCAAAAATACTGCCCAGATTCTCTATCTCCTTTATCTAGCTCTCTTCTCCCTCTTTGTCATCATCTATTATCTGGCTGGTATGCCCCTATTTGATAGTTTTATCATCGCTATGGGTACTGCGGGTACAGGAGGTTTTACAGTCTATAACGACGGGATTGCCCACTATGGTAGCTCACTGATTACCTATCTGGTTAGTATCGGAGTTTTGGTTTTTGGGGTAAATTTCAATCTCTACTACTACCTTATGCTCCGTCGCGTCAAGGCCTTCTTTGGAGATGAAGAACTTCGAGCTTACTTGGTCATTGTTCTGGTTTCTACAGGCTTGATTAGCCTTAATACCCTCTATCTCTACCCAGGATTTTCCAAGAGCTTTGAAATGGCCTTCTTCCAGGTTTCCAATATTATTACGACGACTGGTTTTGGATATGGAGACATTACCAATTGGCCCCTCTTCTCCCAGTTTATCCTCCTCTTCCTCATGGGAATCGGTGGTTCTGCTGGTTCAACCGCAGGTGGACTCAAGGTTATTCGAGGTCTCATCCTTTCAAAAATTGCCAAAAACCAAATTTTGTCAATCCTATCGCCCCACCGTGTTTTGACCCTCCATGTTAATAAAACGGTAATTGACAAAGATACCCAACATAAGATTCTCAAGTACTTTGTCATCTATTCTATGATTTTGCTATCCCTTATCTTTATTGTCAGCCTAGATAGCAATGATTTTCTGGTTGTAACCAGTGCTGTCTTTAGCTGTTTCAATAACATCGGGCCTATTCTAGGAACGACATCTAGTTTCTCAATCTTTAGTCCTATCTCAAAAATTCTCCTCTCCTTTGCAATGATTGCAGGGCGTTTGGAGATTTACCCAATCTTACTTCTCTTTATGAAGAGAACTTGGTCTAAAAGATAAAATACAACCACACCTTGTATCTAACAAAGTGTGGTGTTTTTATTTTTAAATACTCCTCGCAACTCAACAAGTATCTTTGAATCTCGGTCAGATATTTTAGTGCCTGACTTATACTCAATGAAAATCAAAAAGCAAACTAGGAAGCTAGC
Organism: Streptococcus mitis; assembly: GCF_026782895.1. Classification (GTDB taxonomy): domain Bacteria; phylum Bacillota; class Bacilli; order Lactobacillales; family Streptococcaceae; genus Streptococcus; species Streptococcus mitis_CB. Next base: position 270,625 of record NZ_JAKUXJ010000002.1, on the reverse strand, counting down.
CGCGGGTTGCTCAAAGCACCGCTTTGAGATTGCAGATAAAACTGACGTGCTTTGAAGAGATTTTACCCAAAAACCCTCAGTCGACTGACCGAGGGTTCCTTATTTCATTATTCAAGAACTTGATTAGCTCAACGCATCCAAGGCATCATCCATTGAAAGAACTTCGTGGAAGACACGTTGTGTCAATTCAGTTTTTTGTTCTGGAGTGAGGTATTTAGTGTTTACACAGTATCCAGAGATACGTACGATAACGTCTTCGCCTGACATGATTTTTTCGTAAACATCGTTCAAGTCCATAACGTTCAAGTTAACGTGTTGTCCACCGTTTTCGAAGTAACCATCAAGGATTGTTACCAAGTTATCAACTTGTTCGTCACGAGTCTTACCAAGAGCGCGAGGTGATACTTGTGTAGTCAATGAGATACCATCAGCTGCATAACTAAAGTCAAGGCTAGAAAGTGAGTTCAAGTTTTGCAACCATCCACCTTTAGCTTTATTAGATGGGTTAGCACCTGGTGAGAAGAATTCAAGTTTAGACAAGTTCACAGAACCATCTTCGTTGAGGTATACACCTTTGTGGACTGGTGAGTTACCAGTTTGTTTAGAGTAAGCAACGTTAGATGTGATTGTCAAAAGTGATACTGTAGCTTCAGCGTCTTTGTAAAGTTTGTGGCTACGTAGACGAGTTGTGTAAGCTTCGATCAACCATTCTGCCAATTCGTTTGAACGTGGGTCATCTTCACCCCAACGTGGGTATTCACCGATTGTTTCGTAATCATAGATGTAGCCATTTTCATCACGGATTGGTTTAACTGTAGCGTATTTGATAGCTGACAATGTATCAACAGTGTTGGCAAATCCACAGATACCGAATCCCATGTTGGCACGTTGTTTAGTTGGCAAGAATGCCATTTGAACAGCTTCGTAGTTGTACTTATCAGTCATGTAGTGAATGATGTTCAAAGCATCTACGTAAGTATCAGTCAACCAGTCAAGAGATTTTTCAAAGTTAGCTTTAACTGATTCGAATTCAAGAACTTCGTCACGGATTGGTTCGATATCAAATACTTTGTAGTCTTTGTGAACATCGTCGTAACCGCCGTTCAAACCAGTAAGAAGGGCTTTCAATACGTTTACACGCGCACCGAAGTACTGGATGTTGTGGCGTTGTTCTTCATTTTCTGGGTCAAGTGGAGACACACAGCATGAGATACAGCTCATTTCACCATATCCGTCTTTAGCCATTGTTGTTACACCTTCGTATTGGATAGAAGAGTGTTTGTGGCTCATGTGCATACAGTAGCGACGGAAGTTGTATGGCAATTTATCAGTCCAAAGAACTGTCAAGTTTGGTTCTGGAGAGTTACCGATGTTGTCAAGAGTGTTCAAGAAACGGTAGTCCATCTTAGTAACACGGTGACGACCGTCGTTACCCATACCAGCCATAGAAGTTGTGATGAAAGTTGGGTCACCTGAGTACAATTGGTCGTAAGCTTTTGTACGAGCAAATTTAACTGTACGAAGTTTCATAACGAAATCATCAACGAATTCTTGGATTTCTGATTCAGTAAATGTACCACGAGCAAGGTCACGTTCTGCAAAGATATCCAATACGATTGGTACACGTCCTAGGGATGTAGCAGCACCGTTGATAACACGGCAGACAGACATGAAGGCGATGTTAACCCATTGGATAGCTTCTTTAACGTTCATAGCTGGTTTGCGAACGTCAACTCCGTAAAGGTCACCCAAGCGAACAACTTGTTGCAATGCTTGGTATTGAAGATTGATTTCTTCACGAAGACGGATTGTTTCTTCATCGATTTCTTCGATTGCATTCCAGTCGTTTACTTTTTCTTGCATCAAGTAGTCTGCACCGTAAAGAGCAAGACGTGCGTAAACACCGATGATACGTCCACGTGAGTATGCATCTGGAAGACCAGTTACAGTGTGAGCGTGACGAGCGCGGCGGATGTTTGAAGTGTAAGCACGGAAGATACCGTCGTTAACTGTTGTTACGTATTTAGTAAAGATTTCGTGAACAGCTGGATCTGGTTCGTATCCATTTTCTTTCAAAGTAGTTTCAGCCATACGGATACCACCTTTTGGCATGAAGTTCAATTTGAAGAGTTCATCGTTTTGGATACCGAAGATAACTTCATTTTCTTTATCAATAAATCCTGCTGGAATGTCAGCAATAGATGTTGGACGAGTGTCCATTGGGAAACGAGTTTCTTCGTAGTGAGCCTTAGTTTCTTCTACAATTTTTTTGATGTGAAGTGAACGTTCTGTTGGTCCTGCGAGGAAGCTTTCGTCTCCATCGTAAGGTGTGTAGTTAGCTTGTACGAAGCGTGATACACTTGCTTTTTCTTTCCAATCTACGCCTTTGAAGCCTTCCCAAGCTTTGTCAAAAATATCTTGTGCTTCAACAACTGTCTTAACAACCATGTTAATGTCCTCTTTTTTCTTTCTAGTAACAGTCATCTGTTACATTCATGAGACAAGTATACCATACAGTAATCGTTTTCAACAAGTGGAAAATCCCTATTTTTACACTTTCTTTTCTAAAACAGTCTATATTTCGTTCCAAACTGTATTATATTTTTGAAAAAACGAAGTCCTTTTTCCTTTTTTTCAGAAAAAAGGGTATAATGAAAGAAAATAAGCAGTAAAAAGGAGCTATGCATGTTGATTTTTCCTTTGTTAAATGATTTGTCAAGAAAAATCATCCATATTGACATGGATGCCTTTTTTGCTGCGGTGGAAATCAGAGATAATCCTAAACTCAGAGGAAAACCTGTCATTATCGGCAATGACCCTCGGCAAACAGGTGGGCGTGGTGTCGTTTCCACTTGTAGCTATGAGGCGCGAGCTTTTGGTGTCCATTCAGCCATGAGCTCTAAGGAAGCCTATGAGCGTTGTCCCCAAGCCGTCTTCATCTCAGGAAATTATGAGAAATACAAATCTGTGGGACTCCAGATCCGAGCTATCTTTAAGCGTTATACAGATTTAATAGAACCCATGAGCATTGACGAAGCCTATTTGGATGTAACAGAAAATAAACTCGGTATCAAGTCAGCAGTCAAAATCGCTCGCCTCATTCAAGAGGATATTTGGCAAGAACTCCATCTAACTGCTTCTGCTGGCGTTTCCTACAACAAATTCTTAGCTAAAATGGCTAGTGATTATCAAAAACCACATGGTCTGACAGTGATTCTACCTGACCAGGCTGAGGACTTTCTCAAACAAATGGATATTTCCAAGTTTCATGGAGTAGGAAAAAAGACGGTAGAACGTCTTCATCAAATGGGCGTTTTTACCGGCGCTGATTTGCTTGAAGTCCCTGAGGTAACCCTAATAGACCGTTTTGGAAGACTGGGTTATGACCTTTATCGAAAGGCTCGTGGCATCCACAATTCACCAGTCAAATCCAATCGTATCCGTAAATCAATCGGGAAGGAGAAAACCTATGGGAAGATTCTACGTGCTGAGGAAGACATCAAAAAAGAGCTGACTCTCCTATCAGAAAGAGTCGCTCTCAATCTCAGTCAACAAGAAAAAGCTGGAAAAATTGTCATTTTGAAAATCCGCTACGAGAACTTTTCAACTCTCACTAAACGAAAAAGTCTGCCTCAAAAAACACAGGATGCTAGTCAGATAAGCCAAATAGCTCTGCAACTCTATGAAGAGTTAAGCGAAAAAGAAAGAGGTGTCCGCCTATTGGGGATTACCCTGACTGGATTTTAAAACCTTGAAGAGCTGCCCCTTCAAGGTTTTTCTTATACAAATAAACGGACAAAACTGTAAAGTAGCAAGACACTACCAAGCACGATACGGTATTTACCAAAAAGAGTAAAGTCGTGTTTTTTCACATAGCTGGTCAAGAAACGAATAGCGATCATGCTGACCGCAAAGGCGACTCCCATCGCAACCAAGAGCAAAAACAATTGCCCAAAGCTCAAGAGTTGTCCTGCTTTTATAAATTTGAAAATCTTTAATGCACTAGCTCCAAACATAACAGGAATTCCAAGATAGAAGGTAAATTCTGTCACAACTGAACGACTGGTTCCATTTAACAAACCACCAACAATCGTTGCTCCAGAACGGCTTGTCCCTGGTAAAAGGGCAAGAACTTGGAAGAGTCCGATATAGAAAGCTGTCGTATAAGGAAGCTTGTCCAACTCTGTCACACTTGGCTCTATAGCACGCGCTTTATTGCGCTTTTCCAAATAGATAAAGGCAATCCCATAGATAATCAACATGAGAGCAACTGAAACCATATTATGGAAGTGAGTATCAAACCAATCATCAAATTTAAAGACGGCAAGTAAAGGCAAAGTGGCAACCAAGACCTTCAACCACAGTCTCCAAGTCTTACGAACTTCCTGCTTGTCTTTACCCGGTTTAAAGGGATTGAGCTTATTAAAGTAAATCACCATAACCGCCAAAATCGCACCAAGCTGAATCACGACATTAAACATGGACATAAAGACTTCATTTTGATTTTGGTATTGGATAAATTCCTCTGCTAAAATCAAGTGACCTGTACTGGAAATCGGCAACCATTCCGTAATTCCTTCAACAATCCCGAAGAAGATAGATTTTAAAATTTCAATAAGATACATAGATTACTCCTTTTTCTATCTTCCATTATAGCATATTTTTTCAGCCAGTGATAGCTCTCTTTAAAAGGCGCCGATACTGCCTCCGCCTCCGCCTCCAGAGAAGCCTCCGCCAGAACTTCCACTTCCAGAAGATACGGAGTAGGTACTTGCTGTATTTGCGACACTGGCATAATGGCTCATTTGCGCGCTTGAATGATAAAACATACTATTCCAACCATAAGCTACATATAGATTGATATCTGGATTTTCCACTTTAATCTGATGAACCTTCATCAAATGGCTGACCTTGTCCGCATAGCCAAATAAGGTCGCATAGACCAAGAGGCGATTCCAGACCACAATACTTTCCAATTCAGCCTGATCCAATCTTGCAATCTCACGCAACATATTTTCAAAACTGGTCCAGAGATAGTATACTTCTGCTCCTGCTTCATTTAGGACACCATCACGATTATCTAATCGAAGCTTCCAATAATAGAAAACAGCCAACACCAAACCTAAAAAACCAAGTATTGGCAAGGGGATGTAAAGATATCCATAAACATCCAAACTGTACAAGAACAAACCAAATCCGATAAATAGGGGCAAGATAGTCAAGACCCCCATACCCACTTGCAAGGCCTTTTCCCCACCAGTTAAAGGACGATAATAATCTGGGAGCCCCCAGAAGGAAATTCGTTTTCTCACTCCTTCTTGCATCTGGTTCAATACTTCTTCAAAAGAAGATTTGAGCTGACGCCCCTTTGCTTGAATCCGTTTTTCATCAGAAGCTTTGGCTCTACGATAAAGACTATCAGATACCTTGTAATCCGCAAACAAATTGGAAAGAGTTTCTTCTTTTTTGCCTGAAAAAGCCAGATTTAGACAGTCTTTCTCAAAACTTGACAAACCATCTTCTTTTACTAGCCTCAAACCAACTGCATCTCCTTCTGAAATGATAGAGACATTCCCACGGTCTATCACATCTAGCAAGGTAGCTTGAATAAGTTGGTCAAAGGTGAATTTTCCAGCTCCCTTGACCAAGGGACTCACTTCCTCCAAGGAGGTCGAGTAGACTGCCTCTGATAAAACCATAGGCTCTAATTCCATTGGTGGTTCATAGATACGATGATTTTTGGCATATTTGACCGAAGGAGTGGTCTTTCTTCTATAAATAAAATAAAAGCAAATACTCAATAACAAGGAGATAGAAAGTATCGAAGGGAAGACCCAATTAACGAGTTGTTTACTTTGCTCTTTTTCTTTAAAAATCGAGTCTTCTATCTTATTAAACTCTTCTAAACGATTCCCTTTCAATCCCTGATCCCTAGCGCTAGCAAAATCGGTCCGAGGCCAATAGGCATGTAACTCAACTCCACGTTTAGCCGGAAGATTGTCTAAACGGATAGTATAATCAAGGTTACTCTTTTCAACCGTTCCCTCTCTAAAAAGTTTCCCTGTATGGAAAAAGAGTTTTTCAGCCCCCTTGTCTCCCCTTACATGAAATTCAAACTTCCCAATAGCCCCTGAACTATCTGTCAGAGGTTGCCAATTTAATTCAGCGATATCATCATAAAGGAAAAGCAAATTCTTTAAGTTCCAGATAAGGTCAATTTCAACTGTGTCGCCTTCCTGGCCTGGATTATAGACTTTAACAGTATAACCATCTGCTCCTTCTATCACTTCGCTAGTAACGTCTGCTAGTTCAGCACCATTTTTCGCAGCCTGAACCTTTGGATGAGGATCAATGTCAAATCCACTAGGCATCTTGCCTGCACGTCCAAGTCCCACGATTTGACCCTTAAAGTCCTCCTCAAACTGGTAAACTATCTTCTGTCTAAATTCTGCTGTATTGTCTGCATGAATATACAAATCACCTTGATAAGAGTTTATCTTGAAATCAATGGCAAAAACAGAGAATGGCAGAAGACAAAACAAGCCTAACACCAGTAAGAAAAAAGTTTTTTTCATCAACTAAGCCCCCTTTTTATCTTTGCTATCATTATATCATTTTTTCACAAGTAAGGGCTTACCTATATTGAAAAATAGATTTTTTTTCGATAAAATAGGAGACAGTTATTTTTTAATAGATTAGAAATAGGAGAAATCATGAGAAAAATATACTTATCTATTTTCACAAGTCTCTTGCTGATGCTGGGACTTGTCAATGTTGCCCAAGCCGATGAATATTTACGCATCGGGATGGAAGCAGCATATGCTCCCTTTAACTGGACTCAGGACGATGATAGCAATGGAGCTGTCAAAATCGATGGGACTAACCAGTATGCTAACGGATACGATGTTCAAATCGCCAAGAAAATCGCTAAGGACTTAGGTAAAGAACCTTTAGTTGTTAAAACCAAGTGGGAAGGTCTAGTCCCTGCCCTTACTTCTGGTAAGATTGACATGATTATCGCAGGTATGAGTCCAACTGCCGAACGCAAACAAGAAATTGCCTTTTCAAGCAGCTACTACACTAGCGAACCAGTTTTGCTTGTCAAAAAAGATTCTGCCTACGCAAGTGCTAAATCTTTGGATGACTTTAACGGTGCGAAAATCACTTCTCAACAAGGTGTCTACCTTTATGACTTGATTGGTCAAATCCCAGGCGCTAAAAAAGAAACTGCCATGGGAGACTTCGCTCAAATGCGCCAAGCACTTGAAGCTGGTGTTATCGATGCTTATGTTTCTGAACGACCAGAAGCTCTGACTGCTGAAGCTGCTAACTCTAAGTTCAAGATGGTTCAAGTAGAACCAGGTTTCAAAACTGGGGAAGAAGATACGGCTATTGCCATTGGACTTCGTAAAGATGACAATCGTATTAGTCAAATCAATACCAGCATTGAAACCATTTCAAAAGACGACCAAGTTGCCTTGATGGATCGTATGATCAAAGAGCAACCTGCCGAAGCTACAACAACTGAAGAGACTAGCAGTAGTTTCTTTAGCCAAGTCGCTAAAATTCTTTCTGAAAACTGGCAACAACTCTTGCGTGGTGCTGGTATCACTCTTTTAATCTCTATCGTCGGAACCATCATAGGTCTCATTATTGGACTTGCCATTGGTGTCTTCCGTACTGCTCCTCTCTCTGAAAACAAAGCCATTTACGGCCTACAAAAACTAGTCGGCTGGATTCTCAATGTCTACATTGAAATTTTCCGTGGTACACCTATGATCGTTCAATCGATGGTTATCTACTATGGAACTGCCCAAGCTTTCGGGATCAACCTTGACCGCACACTAGCTGCTATCTTCATCGTTTCAATCAACACCGGTGCCTACATGACTGAAATCGTCCGTGGTGGTATCCTAGCAGTTGACAAGGGACAATTTGAAGCTGCGACTGCTCTTGGTATGACTCATAACCAAACCATGCGTAAGATTGTCCTCCCTCAAGTAGTCCGTAACATCCTACCAGCAACTGGTAATGAATTTGTCATCAATATCAAAGATACATCTGTATTGAATGTTATCTCTGTTGTCGAACTTTATTTCTCAGGAAATACCGTAGCAACTCAAACCTATCAATACTTCCAGACATTTACAATCATCGCCGTGATTTACTTTGTCCTCACCTTCACCGTAACACGTATCCTACGCTTCATCGAACGCCGCATGGACATGGATACCTATACTACAGGTGCTAACCAAATGCAAACGGAGGATTTGAAATAATGACACAAGCAATCCTTGAAATTAAACACCTCAAAAAATCCTATGGACAAAACGAAGTGCTAAAAGACATTTCACTTACTGTCCGCAAGGGAGAGGTAATCTCTATCATCGGAAGCTCTGGAAGCGGAAAATCAACCTTCCTACGCTCCATTAACCTCCTTGAAACGCCAACTGATGGACAAATCCTTTATCATGGACAAAACGTCCTCGAAAAAGGCTATGACCTCATGCAATACCGTGAAAAGTTGGGGATGGTGTTCCAATCCTTTAACCTCTTTGAAAATCTCAACGTGCTTGAAAACACAATTGTCGCTCAGACAACTGTCCTTAAACGCGAACGTACAGAAGCTGAAAAGATTGCCAAAGAAAACCTAGAAAAGGTCGGCATGGGAGAACGCTACTGGCAAGCGAAACCAAAACAACTCTCAGGTGGTCAAAAACAACGTGTGGCCATCGCTCGTGCCCTTTCAATGAATCCTGACGCCATTCTCTTTGATGAACCAACATCAGCTCTCGATCCAGAAATGGTTGGAGAAGTCCTCAAAATCATGCAGGACCTGGCTCAAGAAGGCTTGACCATGATTGTCGTAACCCACGAAATGGAATTCGCCCGTGATGTCTCTCACCGTGTTATCTTCATGGATAAGGGTGTAATCGCTGAAGAAGGCGAACCAGAAGACCTCTTCACCAATCCTAAAGAAGACCGTACAAAAGAGTTCCTTCAACGTTATCTCAAATAAAAAGAAAAGGCTGCATCAACCGTGCAGTCTTTTTGCTGTCCTCATACTCTTCGAAAATCTCTTCAAACCACGTCAGCTCTATCTGCAACCTCAAAACAGTGTTTTGAGCAGCCTGCGGCTAGCTTCCTAGTTTGCTCTTTGATTTTCATTGAGTATCAAAATGAAAAGGCAGACCTTATTCAAGAATCCGCCATTATCCAAAGATTAATCTTCAAATTTTTCATGATTTTTATCATAGAAATCAATTAAACCTAGAGCCGTTTCAAACGAAATATTTTTTACTTTTGCACGCCCCTGCGCTAGAGCAATGATAGACATTTCACGCGCATTCGTTTCTTTAGAGATACGGTAGCCTGTGATTTTCTTATCACGAACCCAGCCAACAACTGATTCTACTTTTTCAAAGTTTGACTTAGCCATGTCTTTCTCCTATTTTCTTATTTACGATATCTAATTGTATACGCTTTTATGCTTTTTGTCAATAAAAAAACATATATTCAATAAAATAAACGCCCTTATTTTTACTTACTATCTTATTAAAGCTGATAATATGTAGGTTTTTCATTGTCGAAAACAATTTTTATAGTTCTTTAAAATAACTGTATTATTAAATCTTATTTATGTAATAATATTCGTATTTGACAGATGCTGATTCTCGATAATCTAGACATATTCTAATCTTATTTCATATTATTTATTCCACTGTAAAACAAAAAAATTTGACAAAATAATCTTCTGCTCTAAACCATTTCTAACGAGTATTTTTCTCCTTTTAGACTTTTTCATGTCTGCACCAGCATTCAATCATTTGGTCAACTGTACCAGTTATTTACTTTATCAAGTTTACTTTTTATTTCTCCTACCCATTAAAATACAAATAGCTAGGAAACCGTAGTATTCTATGCTTCATTTTTTTACTGTTTTCATCTTACGAATATTCCATCACTCTTCTCAGTAATCTCAGTATAATAAGGCATCTCATTAGTATTGATTATTTTTTCTAATCCCTATTATATTTAGCTAAATTTCAGATTAGCTATATATAAAATAGTAGATTTCAAAAAACTCCTAACATATAACAAGTAATTTTACTCCCTTACTATAAACTGAATCAAAAAAACATAGGTACTATAATGAGTTATGATAGAAATAGCGTAATCGATTTCCTAAGTCCATAGGAATCGCCCCCTTTCTTCATCTTCATTATAGCACCTATACATCAATTGTGCAAATAATATGATATTTTTTTATTAGTCCTCAGACAAGCATATTATAGAGCGTTTCGTTACCATTTAAGTTAATATAAGCTGGATCAAAACCTTCCATTCGACGAATCAAGCCTGCATAATCATGCTTATCTGCCAAGGCAATCCCAATCAATACTGGGCCTGTCCCCTTGCTAGCTCGTTTGATATACTCAAAACGTGTGATATCATCATTTGGCCCCAAGATATCATTTACAAACTCACGCAAAGCCCCCGGACGCTGTGGAAAATTAACCACAAAGTAATGCTTGATCCCATCATAAATCAAGGCACGCTCTTCCATTTCCGGCATACGGTTGATATCATTATTTCCTCCAGAAATGATACAACAAATGGTTTTCCCCTTGATATATTCAGCCAAAACCTCTAAAGAAGCGATACTAGCAGCTCCAGCAGGTTCTGCGACAATCCCTTGCTTAGAGTAGAGGTCAATCAAGGTTTCAGAAATCAATCCCTCATCGACACCTACTAAGGTTTGAACATGTTGACGAGTTGCTTCATAGGTCAACTGACCTACCTTTTGCACAGCAATCCCATCCGCAAATTTGTCAATTTCTGTGAGTTTGACAGGCCCACCAGCTTCAAAGGCTGCCTTCATGGAACGTGCCCCATTAGCCTCTACTCCGATGACTTCAATTTCTGGACTTGTTTCCTTGATATAGGTAGAAACCCCAGCAATGAGACCACCACCTCCAACAGGAACTAAGACAGCATCAAAATCAATTGATTCTTTTCGAGCTTCTTCTAAAATCTCATAAGCAACTGTCCCTTGACCCGCTTGAACATGGGCATCATCAAAGGGATCAATAAAGGTACGATTTTCAGAAACTGTAAATTCTTGAGCTGCTTTGGCTGAGGCATCAAAGGTATCCCCAACTAGTTTAATGGTTACAAAATCCCCACCAAAAAAGCGAACTTGTCCAATTTTTTGTTGCGGAGTAGTAATGGGCATAAAAATAGTAGCAGGAATTTTCATTTCATTACAGGTATAGGCTACTCCCTGCGCATGATTTCCCGCAGAGGCACAGACTACCCCACGCTCACGCTCTTCCTTGCTGAGCTGCGAAATGGCATAATAGGCACCACGGATCTTAAAAGAACGAACACGTTGAGCATTTTCCTTTTTCAAATAAATCTTAGCGCCATACTTCTCCGATAAATAATGGTCGTAATCCAGTGGGGTATTCACAACCACACCGTTCAAGACTTTATGAGCCTTGATTATATCTTTTGAACTTAACATCATTTTCTCCTAGACTATCTCATACTATCACAATCCATCCTCTTAAAAGAGAGATGAGTTGATTATAAAAGCGAGTTAGTCCCCCAACTCGCCTTCACCTTAATTTCTATCAATTAGTTATAGATTTTGAATGCATCATCGTCGTTTTTACCAACGAATGGCATTGCTTTACGCAATTCTGCACCAACTTTTTCAATTTCAAGGTTAGCTGCTTGTTCACGGTAAGCAGTCAATTTTGGACGTCCAGCTTTATAGTCATTTACAAAGTCATTTGCAAATTTACCATTTTGGATGTCTGCCAAGACAGCTTTCATATTTTCTTTAACTTGCTCAGTAATTACACGTGGACCTGATACATAGTCACCGTACTCAGCAGTGTTTGAAATTGATTGACGCATTTTCTTGAATCCACCTTCGTAGATCAAGTCAACGATCAATTTCATTTCGTGAAGAACTTCAAAGTATGCCAATTCTGGAGCGTAACCTGCTTCTGTCAAAACTTCGAAACCTGCTTCGATAAGGGCAGTCAAACCACCACAAAGTACAGCTTGTTCACCAAACAAATCTTCTTCAGTTTCTTCTTTGTAAGTTGTTTCAAGAAGACCTACACGTGCTGCTCCAACACCTTTACACCAGTCCATAGCAATGTTTTTAGCATTTCCTGTTGCATCTTGATATACTGCGTAAAGAGCTGGAACACCAAATCCTTCTTCATAAGTACGACGCACCAAGTGTCCTGGTCCTTTAGGAGCACACATAAAGACATCTACATCCGCAGGAACTTTGATAAACTCAAAGTGGATATTGAAACCATGAGCAAATCCAACTGCATTTCCAGCTTCCAAGTTTGGAGCGATTTCTGCTTCGTACAATTCTTGTTGGATTTCGTCTGGTGCCAAAATCATGATAACGTCAGCCAATTTAGTTGCTTCTGCTACTGTGTAAGTGTCAAATCCATCTTCTTTTGCTTTGTCAAAAGATTTACCTGGACGTACACCGATGATGACATCACGACCTGAGTCACGCAAGTTTTGAGCGTGCGCATGTCCTTGTGAACCATAACCGATAACGGCGATTTTTTTACCGTCAAGTGCTGCTACTTTAACATCTTTTTCGTATTCCATTTGAACTGCCATAGTTTTTCTCTCTTTTCTATTATTTATTGCCTTTTAGGCTGGTTTAACAAATTTAAAATATTTTTATACTCAATGAAAATCAAAGAGCAAATTAGGAAGCTAGCCGCAGGCTGTACTTGAGTACGGCAAGGCAAAGCTGACGTGATTTGAATTTGATTTTCGAAGAGTATTAATCGCGGGTAAATCCAGTTGCACCAGTTCGAGCAATATTGCGAATACCGTATGGTCGAATGACTCGCAACAGGGCTTCGCTCTTTTCTGCATTTCCTGTCATCTGAATAGTAATTGAACTTGGTGCTACGTCTACCACCGTTGCACGGAAAGGTTGAATAATCGCCAGAATCTCAGCTCGTTTCTCAGCTGGCGCTGACATCTTAACCAAAATCACCTCGCGCTCCAAATGAGGCTTGTCTGTAATATCACGAATGCGAATCACATCAATCTGACGATTGAGCTGCTTGATGATTTGCTCCACTTCATCATGAGAAGCAACATCAATAATAATAGTGATACGCGATACATTCGGATCTTCTGTTGCTCCAACAGAGATGCTTTCAATATTAACCTGACGACGAGATAGGACACCTGTAAAGCGATTGAGGACTCCTGAACGATTCTGTAGTTTTGCTGTTAACATTCTACGCATGGAACTTCACCCCCAACATCTCATGATTACTCTTACCAGCTGGTACCATTGGTAACACCTGTTCCTTACGAGAAATATCTACCTCGATTAGCATAGAAACATCCTCAGTGATGACTTCAAGGTCTTGAGCCAAGGTCTCAGGATTGTCAAACTTATAGCTTTTAATGCCATATGCCTGTGCCATCAATTGGAAATCAGGAAGGGTATCAAAGACCGACTCAGACGTTCTACCTTCATAGAAGGATTCCTGCCACTGGCGAACCATTCCAAGTGAGTGGTTGTTCAGCATAACCACCTTGATTGGCACCTTGTAAATGTTCAAAATAGCCAATTCCTGGTTAGTCATTTGGAAACCACCATCCCCAACAAACAAGACTACTTCCTTATCTGGGTTAGCAATTTTAGCCCCGATTGCTGCTGGAATTCCGAATCCCATCGTTCCCAAACCACCTGAAGTCACTAACTGACGTTCATTTTGGTAAGGATAATACTGGGCTGTCCACATTTGGTGTTGACCAACGTCTGTTACCACAATGGCATCTCCATTCGTCAATTCACCAATTCGTTCAATAACAGCTTGTGGCTGAACCACACGTTCTTTCTTATCATAAGAACGAACACGGTTCTTGTCTTTTGTTACTTTCTCAATCCATTTCTCAGTATTGTTATGAACTATTGGTTCGGCCAGCAACATTTGCAAGGCTTTCTTAGCATCTCCAACTACAGGAATATCTGCACTGATAATCTTGCCGATCTCAGCTGGGTCAATATCAATGTGGGCAACCTTAGCATTCTTAGCGAAAGTCTTAGGATTCCCCGTCAAGCGGTCATCGAAACGGCAACCAATACTGATCATAAAGTCCGCTTCCGTCATGGCAATATTAGCTGCGAATGACCCGTGCATGCCTCCCATTCCAAGGAAGAGTGGATGACTCGTTGCAATCGTTCCTTGTCCCAAAAGACTGGTTACCACTGGAATTTGATAGCGTTCTGCAAATTCATTTAATTCTGCAGCTGCTTCAGCATAACTAATTCCACCACCAGCTAACAAGACTGGCTTTTTAGCCTTGGATAATTGTTTCAAGATTTTCTTGATTTGCATATCATTTGGCTCAAGAGTCGGTTGATAACTTGGTAGGTTCACTTCTGGTGAATAGATGAAGTCCGTTTCTAAAGCAGATACGTCTTTAGGTAGGTCAATTACAACTGGCCCTGGTCGACCTGTAGTTGCGATATGGACAGCTTCCGTAATGATACGCGGAATATCAGCTGTCTCACGAACTTGATAATTGTACTTAGTGATTGGCATGGTAATTCCCACGATGTCTGCCTCCTGAAAGGCATCCTTCCCAATCCCCGCTCGCGCCACTTGACCTGTAAAGACCAAAAGGGGAACACTATCGCTCATGGCATCTGCAATTCCTGTAATGGCATTTGTTGCTCCCGGTCCGCTAGTGACGACGGCAACACCCAACTTTCCAGTTGATTTAGCATAACCTTCAGCTTCATGCAGACAGCCTTGCTCATGGCGTCCTAGAATGTGGCGAATGCCTTTAAAATTATATATCGCATCATAAAAAGGCAAGACCGCACCACCAGGATAACCAAAGATGGTATCAATTCCTAAATCACGAAGTGTTTCCAAAACTAGGTCCGACCCCGTCTTAGGAGATTCTAAACTGATTTTCTCCATTGTTCCCCTTTCTCTTCTCTTAAAAATAACTTGTTTCTATCATACCATTTTTTCAAAATTTTTCAAGAGAAAAGAAGAAATTTTCTGAATTTTCTATTTTAACGTTTATTTATGAATGTTATTTTTGTTTTTATTAAAAAGATACCGATTTCATTTACTAAAAAAGAAAAAAGAACTGATTTCTCAGTTCTTCATTAATCTTATTCCACACTAAATAGGTATGGGTAAACAGGTTGTTGACCTTGGTGAATCTCGACTTCAACGTCTTCGAATTCTTCTGCGATTTCTTGAGCAATTTCATTGGCAAGTTCTTCGCTTCCATCTTCACCGACATAGAAGGTTACAATTTCACTATCTTCATCCAACATATGTTTCAAGGTTTCTGTCAAGGTTTGATGCATATCAGGGTTTGACACGAGGATTTTCCCATCAACCATACCAAGATTATCGTTTTCATGGATTTCTAAGCCATCAATGGTTGTATCACGCACAGCTGTTGTGACGCTTCCACTAACAACATCGCTAAGAGTAGCAGTCATACGCTCTTGGTTTTCTTCGATTGACTTGCTTGGATCAAAGGCAAGAAGACTTGTCAAACCTTGAGGAAGAGTGCGAGCTTCCACCACTACTGCTGGTTGCTCCAAAACTTCTGCTGCAGATTGAGCTGCCATGAAGATGTTTTTGTTGTTTGGTAGAAAGATAATGTTACGAGCGTTGACCTGTTCAACAGCCTTGATAAAGTCTTCAGTTGAAGGGTTCATAGTTTGACCGCCCTCGATAACATAATCCACACCTTGAGAACGGAAGATATCTGCGAGACCTTTACCAGCCACCACAGCAATCAAAGCATACTCTTTTTCTTCAGCAGGCTTGCTAACTTGAGCAGCTTCTTTCTCAACCTGCGCTTCGTGTTGGTTACGCATATTGTCAACTTTTACCTTGACCAAGCTACCATATTTAAGACCTTCTTGCATAACAAGTCCTGGATCTTCTGTATGGACATGAACTTTGACAATTTCATCATCATTGACAACAAGGAGAGAATCCCCGAGTTCATTCAAGTAGTTACGGAATTCGTCGTAGTCAAAATCTTTGGCATAGGTTGGACCTTGCTTAAGGGCTACCATGATTTCAGTACAATAACCAAACGTGATGTCCTCAGTCGCTACATGACCAGCCACAGACTTATGATGCTCTGCATTGATCATCTCACTCATGTTGGCAGGTGTCGCTACAAAGTCCTCAGATGCAATATATTCGCCAGTAAGGGCTGAAAGGAAACCTTCATAGATGAAGACCAGACCTTGACCACCTGAGTCCACAACGCCAACTTCTTTCAATACTGGAAGCATGTCTGGCGTTTTAGCTAGTGCTGTTTTAGCACCTTCCAAGGCTGCGCGCATGACTTCAACAGCGTCATCTGTTTGCTCAGCTTTTTTCTTAGCACCGATAGCAGCCCCACGAGAAACTGTCAAAATCGTTCCTTCAACTGGTTTCATCACTGCCTTATAGGCAACTTCTACACCTGATTGGAAGGCAAGGGCCAGGTCTTGACCTGTTAACTCGTCTTTATCCTTGATGGCTTGTGAAAATCCACGGAAAAGCTGAGATGTAATAACTCCTGAGTTCCCACGCGCACCCATCAAAAGACCTTTGGCAAGAATGCTCGCTACCTCTCCAACAGTAGAAGCTGGCTTGTCTGCAACTTCTTTAGCTCCATTTTCAATGGTCATTCCCATGTTTGTTCCAGTATCTCCATCTGGAACTGGGAAGACGTTTAATGAATTGACATATTCAGCTTGCTTATTCAAGCGAGTTGATGCAGCCTGCACCATTTCTTGAAATAAGCTAGTAGTAATTTTTGACACGGTTATTCTCCTACAACTTTGATATTTTGAATGTAGACATTTACAGTCTGAGCAGTAATTCCAAGTTGGTTTTCCAAACTAAAACGAACACGCTCTTGAATGTTTTTTGACACTTCGCTAATCTTTGTTCCGTAGCTCAACACGGTATATACATCAACTGCAATACTGCCATCTTCGGCCGCCTTTACGACGACACCTTTGGAATAATTTTCCTTACCTAGAAGGGCTTGGAAATTATCTTTGAGGGCATTTTTACTAGCCATACCGACCACACCAAAAATCTCAGTTGCTGCTCCACCTACGACGGTTGCAATCACTTCATCTGTTAGTTCGATTTGACCATCTTTTGTATTAATTTTTACAGTCATCCTTTTTACCTCAACTAGTTGATACTCTATTTTATCATATTTCAGCCCAAGTGTAAAAGCAGAATACTGTATCAGCGGATATTTACTCTATTTTTCAAATGATTTTATATCTACAGTAAAAGAAAAAAGACCCTAAGGTCTCCTTACTTTTATTATTAAACGCGTTCAACTTTACCTGATTTCAAAGCACGAGCTGAAGCCCAAACTTTTTTAGGTTTACCATCGATAAGAACAGTAACTTTTTGAAGGTTTGGTTTTACGGCACGTTTTGTTTGGTTCATCGCGTGTGAACGGTTGTTTCCTGATACAGTCTTACGACCTGTAAAGTAACATACTTTAGCCATTGTGTTTTCCTCCCATTAGATCTAATATAGCGGATGTGCTAGCACCACATACCGTACTATGTTATCACACTTTCTCTGTTTTGGCAAGGGGATTGAAAGATTTTTTTATTTAACGTAAACAACTCCTAATTTCCCAAAAGCCACATCTCCACGGATAATCAAGGTTTTGATGGTTGGGGCTAGAGAAGTATCTGCCTTGGCTACACCACAAAAAGTCTCTACCTTTAGATCTACTCTCCAGTGTTGAGGCACGTAGATAACTACATTCCCAAATCCGACTTCTATCTTCAAGGTTGCGGTATCTCCTAAAATCTCTGCATTGTCATAATATATCTTGGCATTGCCAAAACCAACTTCTACTTGATCTTCTACCAATTCTTGCTCTTGCTTGTAGAAAGTCCCAGTCCCAAAAGCAACTTCCTTATCTGTCAGAATGGTCTTTTCACCGTCATACCACCATTTTTTCCCATTCCAAGTTCTGTTAGAATGAGTGAGTGCGCTGACACCCATTACGATTAAAATACTTGCCCAGAACAATGACTGATTAGGAATTGGTAAAATGCCATAAAAGTGGTTAGCAATCATTAAGGCTACTAGAGCTGTAAAAGAGGCTGAAGTTAAGTGACGACGCAACAAAGCTCCAACTGATTGATAGGCAAAAAATGCAATACCAAGCAAGGGCCAAATTTGCCCACCGAATGAAGGGATTCCAAAATTTCCTTGTAATAATATTAAAGCTGCCAATACTAGCAACACAATACCAAATGCTTTCTTTTTCATGTTCTTACCTCATGTTTCTTAGATTTTCTTTTAGGAGGGATTGGTAATGCCGTGAGACATGAACCTCCTTGTGGGTTTGATAAAAGGAAATGGTGCCCGTTCCTGAAAAGGACTTGTCAACCGAGTAAACTTGCCGAATATTAGCAATGGTCGACTTGGATACTCGACTGAAATAACGGGGCAGGATAGACTCTAACTCATAGAGTTTAAGTCGAACCTCGTAGGCATCTTTCTGGGTATGGGCGTAAATCTTGTTCCCCTCTGTTTCAAAGAAAAGAATTTCCGACAAGTCCAGATAATATTCACCCGTCCCCTTGTAAAAAATCAACCGAGGAGACTTGGATTCTTGCAAGAGGCGCTGTAAATCCGCAATCTCATCTGTCAAAGCCGCTGCCTTGATGACAATTTCAGTTTCCTCTAAATTGCTGTCAATTTCGATTCGTAACTTCATTCCATCTCCTTTCTGACTCTACTATATCAAAGCCAAAATAAGAAAACAAGAGCAAAAAAGCAAGTGGTTACTTTAGACCCGTAAGTGGTTGTAGGACCACCTTAACTTACAATTCAAAATAGAAAGAAAAGCATACCCCACGCAAGGCCACAAATATAACCAACTACTACATCCTTGGGATAATGCACTCCCCCTAAGACTCTTACTAGACCGAGGAAAGCTGACAAGACCAACAAGATAACCCCTACAGATAAACTAGCATGTAAGCAAGCCATGGAGATAATGGTTGCTGAAAAGACATGACGACTGGGCATTGACTGACCAGGACTATCTCTGTCAAGCAAGGGTTTAATAGTCCATTCCTCATAAGGCCTAGGGGCATTGATTTTCTTACGAAGAAAGGACAAAATCACAAAACCTGACGCTGGAATAAACAAATAGATCCCGACCTGTTTCCCAAGTCCTTGTTGGAGATAGGTAGTTGCTAACAAGGTTAGATAAATCATAGGCATAACTACTGTCATGAACCGATTGAAAGTTCTTAACAAGCTCAGAAGAAAGGGCTTATTTCCAATGTTACCAGCAATGTGGTCATACCATTCTTGATAATTTTTCATATATTTTCTCATCACTTATTCAAATTTTGCTTATAGGGAAGCACTTGTCTTCTAGTATAGTGCAGAAAAAGAAGGCCGTCAAGCCTTCTTTGGGTTTATTCTTCTGCTTCGTCTTCTGTAAATTGACTGTTGTAGAGGTCAGCGTAGAAACCAGCTTGCGCCATCAGCTCATCATGATTTCCTTGCTCGATGATATTACCATTCTTCATAACAAGAATCAAATCAGCATTTCGGACGGTAGACAAGCGGTGAGCGATGACAAAGGAAGTTCTTCCCTCCATCAAACGATCCATGGCTTTCTGAATCAATTCCTCTGTACGGGTATCAACAGAAGAAGTCGCCTCATCTAGGATTAGGAGTGGCGCATCTTTCAGCAAAGCACGAGCGATAGTCAAGAGTTGTTTTTGTCCGACAGACAAGGTCACTGTATCATCCAAGACGGTATCGTAACCATCTGGTAGTGTCATGATAAAGTGGTGAATCCCTACAGCCTTGCTGGCTTCAATCACGCGCTCATCACTAATCCCCTCTTGGTTATAGATGAGATTGTCTCGGATAGTACCTTCAAAGAGCCAAGTATCCTGCAAGACCATTGAAAAGGCATCGTGTACTTCCGAACGCTTCATATCCTTGGTATCCACACCATCGATACGGATACTTCCCTTATCAATCTCATAGAACTTCATCAAAAGATTGACAATAGTTGTCTTACCAGCCCCAGTCGGTCCGACAATGGCAACCTTTTGACCTGCATGAGCGGTCGCAGAAAAGTCATGAATAATGGTTCGCTCTGGTGTATAACCAAAGGAGACTCGATCAAAGACTACTTGACCTTTCATATCGCTCAATTGTCTTTCTTTATGGGATTCGTCTTCCATTTCCTCTTCAGCTAGGAATTCGAAGACACGTCCCATGGCTGCACTAGCCTGCTGAAGACTAGTAACCCCTTGGGCAATTTGTGAAAGGGGCTGAGAAAAGATACGAACGTAGGCCATAAAGGCAACGATAATCCCGATACTGATGTGCCCATTTAAGGCCAAGGCTGCACCAACGATAATCACCAAGGCATAGCTAAAGTTCCCAATAAACATCATAATCGGCATCATAATCCCTGAAATAAATTGAGATTTCCAGATACTATCATACAGACGATTGTTTAATTTCGCAAACTCTTCTTTCGTGCTCTCGATAGCATTGTAACTGGTCACCACATTATGGCCAGAGTACATTTCCTCCACATAGCCATTGACAGCTGCCAAATCTTGTTGCTGACTCTTAAAAAAGCCCTGTGATTTGCCCATAAAGACGGACACGAAAACAAAACCAACAAGAGTTGAAACAACCGTCACCAAGGCTAAAATCCAGTTCATCCCAAACATGGTTACCAAGACTGCCAAGACCAGTAAAGTGGATGAAAGAACTGTTCCCAGACTTTGATTGAGAGACTGGGCTGCAGTGTCAACGTCATTGGTCACACGAGACAAGGTATCTCCTTGAGAATGTCCATCAAAATATCCCAATGGAAGGCGATTAATTTTCTCTGCGATGGCTGTTCTCAAACGCTCTGAAAAACGTTGAATAGCTGTTGTAAACAGAAAGGCCTGCAAATAATTTGATAGAAGTCCGATCACATAAATGACGGCCAAAAAACCACCAATAGCTGCAACCGCCGCGACATCCACACTTGTTTCCAGACCACTGGCAATAATATTAGTCATTTCCTTGATGCGGGTCGGGCCATATACAGTAATGATATTGGATAAGATTGTTGCTAGAAAGGCGATTAGAAGGGCAAACTGGAGACCTGCAAGATAGGGTTTACTCTGTTTCCAAAGAGACATTTTCTTATTTTCCATGTTCCAATTCCTCCTTCGATAGTTGTGAATAGGCAATTTCTTGGTAAACTTCGTTATTAGCTAGAAGTTCCTTGTGGGTGCCTTGTCCCACGACTTTTCCTTGATCCAAGACCAAAATCAAATCAGCATCCATAATTGTAGAAATTCGCTGAGCGACGATAAGCTTGGTCATAGGTTTTGTTTTCTCTGCTAGCTCTTGGCGTAGGACACGGTCTGTCTTGTAGTCCAAGGCTGAGAAGGAGTCATCAAAGATGAGGATTTCTGGATTCCGAGCCAAGGCACGCGCAATGGCCAGACGCTGTCTTTGACCACCTGAGAAGTTGGTTCCTCCTTGGGCCACTTCTGACTCTAAGCCCGCTTCCTTGTCTTCGATAAAGTTCTTAGACTGGGCCAATTCCAAAGCTTGCCACATAGCCTGCTCACTAAGCGGTGTTTCTTGACTTTGTCCAAAGTCTAGATTGCCCTTGACATCCCCTGAAAAGAGAATCGCTTTCTGAGGAATATAACCAACCTTGTTGCGCAAATCATTCAAGTCATAGTCTTGAACATTGACACCGTCTACCAGGATTTCTCCTGCTGACACATCGTAGAAACGTGGAATCAGATTGACCAGAGTTGATTTACCTGAACCCGTTGACCCAATGAAGGCCACTGTTTGACCAGTTTCTGCTTTAAAGCTAACATTCTCAATAACCGCCTCCGAATTTGCCGCATATCGGAAGGTCACATCCTTAAATTCGACCTGACCTTTGAGGTTTTCATCAGCCAGCTGCACTTGAGCAGGGTTTTGGATAGAAGAATGCAAATCTAAAACTTGATTAATGCGCTTAGCAGAGACTATAGTTCGGGGAAGAACGATGAAGAGTGCTCCCATGAGAAGGAAGCCCATGACAACCTGCATGGCATAAGACATGAAAACAATCATATCACTAAAGAGAGGCAGACGTGCTATCGGAGCAGCGTCGTTAATCACATAGGCCCCAATCCAGTAAATCGCCACACTCAAACCACTTGAAATTCCCATCATGATAGGGTTCAAAATAGCCATAAGACGGTTGACAAACAAATTCAAGCGTGTCAATTCATCATTTGCTGCTGCAAATTTTTCATTTTGGTATTCTTCAGCATTGTAGGCGCGAACGACGCGAATACCTGTTAAACTCTCACGAGTGATACTGTTCAGTTTATCAGTCAGCCCCTGAATCAAGGACTGTTTTGGAAAGGCTAGCGTCATCAAAACAGTCGTCATCAGAACGTTGACAATCACTGCCACAAGTACGGCCCAGAGCCAGTATTCTGAATGACCTAAAATCTTCCCGATAGCCCAGATAGCCATAATCGGACCACGCGTAACTACTTGCAAGCCCATGGTAATCAACATCTGAACTTGAGTAATGTCATTGGTAGTACGAGTTAAAAGACTGGGAATAGAGAATCTCTTAATCTCTGTCTGCGAGTAATCCAAAACTCGGTTAAAAATATCACTTCTCAGCCTACTAGTATAAGAAGCCGCCACTCGGGATGCAAAAAATCCAACTGCGACTGCGGATAAGAAGGCAAAAAAAGACATTCCGACCATCATACCTGCTGGTTGCCATAACTCATCCAAGTTGGTTCCTTGACTTCCCAGCAAATCCGTAATTTTCGAGATATAGGTCGGAACTTCCAACTCTAGGTAGACTGAAAAGCAGGTAAAGAGAATGGCTAGTAAAATCATCCCCCATTCTTTTCTACTAATTCGTTTAGCTAATTTCTTCATTATCTCCTCCTATTCTCTTGATATTTTCCTGTAGTTGATTGAGGACTTTCTCAAAAATCAGTAATTCATCTTCATCAATGTCTGCCATCAACTGCTTGTCTATTCGTTCAAAAAAAGACTTAACCTGTTGCATCTGAGAACGTGCTTTGTCCGTCAAATGAACAAATTTTGCCCGCTTATCGCTAGGACTCGCCTCCAATTCCACCAAACCATTTTGCACCATACGCTTGACCAAATTACTAGCAACAGACTTGGTAATATTGAGTTCCTGCTCGATATCCTTAATCAGGACCAGTTCCTCTTTTTGTTCACAATGATCTAAAAAATGCAGAACCTGCCCTTGAGGCCCACCCATAAATTCAATACCACAACGTTTGGCTTCCTTTTGCACCATCAGGTGAATCTGATGACCAAAACGCTTAAAGACTAACATCGGTTTATCCATACTAACTCCTTTCTAACTATCACATTTAGTTCTCCTAGGAACTAAATAAGTTTCCATGAGAACTATTTTACCACTTTAAAAAGAGATGTCAAGAAAAAGTTTCCATGAGAACTATCTTAGTTTAAATTGACATTAGGCAATATTTTTTATATAATAAGCACTTACTACTGTGGATAGAAATCCATTCACTTAATGAAGGAAGAAAACTTTCAAATGAAACCAGAAGAACAAAGAGTTTTAGGAATCTTAGCAACCATTTTTGGAGCCATCGCACTTTTAGGATCCTGGATCCCGTTTATTAACTATCCATCGTTGTTCATCGCCATCGTCGCATTTATCTTGGGAATTATCGGCCTTATCGTCAACCTCAAAAAACGGAAAAAAATGGCTATTATCGGAACATCCCTGGCAGTTGCCTCTGTTGTACTTTTCTTTACGACTCAGGTACTATACGCTGATGTCTACAAAGAGTATGCCAAGGAGTTTAACCGTTCCTACATGGATACGAGTGCCTCAATGGAACGCGAAGAAGAAAGTGGCTTGACAGACGATACCTTCACCTGGACCCAAGAACAGTTCGACGCCTTAATCGAAGGTGACCTTGACAACAAAGGAAAAGGTGGTACCAACTACAAGGATATTATCAACAAACACGGAAAGCCAGATTCCGAGTTTGACTTCACTCTTGGGGGTTACGATACGAAAAAAATCACCTATATCTCCATCGGAGAAAAGATCAAGACTGTTACCTTAACTTTTGCAAAACAGGACAATGGAGAGCTCTTGCTCGTCCAAAAACATCAGTCGGTCTAGGTCTAGAAAAAGCAATCAACAAAACGATTCTGAAACCAGATTCTAAGTTCAAATATCAAAAAAACGAACAGCTAGTAAAACTGTTCGTTTTTCTATTAGAATCCATCTACGTTTGTGTAGATCTTTTGTACGTCTTCGTCGTCTTCAAGAACGCTGTAAAGTTTTTCAAAGGTTTCAAGATCATCGCCTGACAATTCCACTTCTGACTGAGGAATCATTTCCAATTCAGTCACTTGGAATTCTTCGATACCTGACTCACGAAGGGCAACGATAGCCTTATGAAGGTCAGTTGGAGCTGTGTAAACTGTGATTGTCCCTTCTTCTGCTTCTACATCATCCACATCCACATCTGCTTCTAGCAATTGCTCAAAGACCGCGTCCGCATCTTCACCTGCAAATACGATAACTCCCTTGTTGTCAAAGAGGTATGAAACTGAACCTGAAGCGCCCATGTTTCCGCCATTTTTACCAAAGGCTGCACGGACATTAGCCGCTGTACGGTTGACATTTGAAGTCAAAGTATCAACAATCAGCATAGAACCATTTGGTCCAAAACCTTCGTAACGTCCTTCTGTAAAGGTTTCGTCTGTGTTTCCTTTAGCCTTGTCCAAAGCTTTATCGATAACGTGTTTTGGCACTTGGGCTTGTTTAGCACGGTCGATAACGAATTTCAAGGCTGAGTTTGATTCTGGATCTGGATCACCTTTTTTAGCTGCTACATAGATTTCTACACCAAATTTTGCATATACTTTAGAGTTAGCTCCATCTTTAGCCGTTTTCTTGGCTACGATATTGGCCCATTTACGTCCCATTAGGAATCTCCTTTTTTCACATTTTAATCTTTCTTATTATAACACAAGTTTTTTCGATTTTCACTAGAGGAAATGGATTTTATTCAGTAAATACAACTAGGATAGCACTTTAGTTGCTAAAATTTCCTTGCCTTCTTTTATCAAGGGGTGACGAAACAGTGAGAAATACAGTTGAATGGTCATGGCAACCCAGATTAAGGGTTCGCAAAGGATAACTCCCTTATATCCTGCCCAAGGGATAATCAAAACCACAAAAGCGATTTTCCCGATTAGTTCGATAAAGCTAGAAACCAGAGGAAGGATTTTTTGCCCCAAACCCTGCAAACAATTGCGATAAATCAACAAGAGACTCAAAATAGGATAAAAGGCTGAACTGATTTGCAAGTACAGACTTCCATTTTCTATCAAGTAACCATTTGTCGAACTAGCCAAGAAGGAAACCAAGGTTGGACTGGCAAAAAAGAGGAAGATACAAACAAAAACTGCCCAGGATATACTTAGACGACTGCCGATTCGAAGTCCTTGAACAATGCGGTCTGGTCGCTTAGCTCCTAGATTCTGAGAAGCAAAGGTCGTCATTGATGCAGAAATAGCAGTCATGGGAAGAAGGGCGAAAGCCATAATGCGTCGAGCTGCCGTCTGGGCACTAATAATCACTGCACCAAAGGTATTAACAGAAGACTGTAAAATCACACTGCCGATCGATACAATTGAACTCATCAAACCCATAGCTAAACCTTGCTCCAAGAGATCAGCGTACAAAGCCTTGTTCCATTTGAAATGCTTGAGTTGAGGCAAAAGTTCTGGCACACTCTTACGGATATAATAAAAGCAGAGAACCGCTGATAAGCCTTGCGAAATGATGGTAGCAAGGCCTGCAGATTGAACTCCCAGATGCAATTGCGTAATGAAATAGAGATCCAGAACCACATTAACCAGAGCAGAGAAAATCAGAAATCCAAGGGCTGCTAGACTGTCCCCAATGGACCGCAACAAACCTGCAAAGAGATTATAAGCAAAGCTGACACCGACACAGGTCACAATCATAGAAATATATTGATAGGACTGAGGAAGGATTTCTGCAGGAGTATCTAAGTATTGCAAAAGAGGATACAGACCAAGAAAGCCCAGCAACATCACTACAATACTCAAAAGAGCACCTAAAATCCAGGTAGCTGCTACCGCTTCCTTGATTTTGGTGAAATTCCTAGCCCCATAATAGCGGGCAATGACAATCCCCATTCCATTACCAACACCAAGCGTAAAGCCTATAATCAAATCAAAAATAGCAGTTGTTGCCCCAACCGCAGCCAAGGAATCTTGACCAAGAAAACGTCCAACAATCAAGACATCAGCAGTATTATAGAGCTGTTGGAAAATATTGGACAGCAAGATTGGAAAGGCAAAACTCAAAAGCGAAGGAAGAATAGGACCATGAATCAGGTCCACTGTTCGTTTTTTATTCATAAGGCTATTATATCAGCTTTCTAAAGGAGCGACAAGAAACAGCAAACTATGCCAGAACTAGGCAATGAAAAAGCAGTGAATTTCTCCACTACTTTAACAGCTTATTCTTCAATTTCGATTTCAAGCTCGTCGCCTAGGTCAAGTGTAACTTCTTCATTCACAGAATCTGCTTGAACTGCTTCATCTTTTTTAGTTTCAACACCTTCTACAGAAGCTTCATCTCCATCAATCAAACCAAATTGAACACGGACTTGATGGTCAATCTCATCAAAGACTTCTGGGTTATCTGCCAAGTATTTCTTAGCATTTTCAGAACCTTGCCCGATTTTCTCATCCTTGTAAGAATACCAAGCTCCTGCTTTTTTGATGATATCCAAATCGCTTGCGATTTTCAAGAGCTCACCAGTCTTAGAAATTCCTTCTCCGTACATGATTTCAACAAAGGCTTCCTTAAATGGTGGAGCCACCTTGTTTTTCACGACCTTGATCTTAGTTTCTTTACCAACATTAGTATCTTTTTGGTCACCAGTTCCCTTGATTTGTGTGCTTCCACGAACATCCAAACGCACTGATGCGTAAAATTTCAAAGCACGTCCACCAGGAGTTGTTTCTGGATTTCCAAACATGACTCCAACTTTTTCACGCAATTGGTTGATAAAGATGGCAATAGTTTTGGTTTTATTGATAGAAGCACCAAGCTTACGCATAGCCTGGCTCATCATACGAGCCTGCAAACCAACGTGGCTATCTCCGATATCTCCATCAATTTCTGCACGAGGTACAAGGGCAGCAACTGAGTCGACCACGACAAGATCTACAGCACCTGAGTCAATCAATTTTCCTGCAATCTCAAGACCTTGCTCTCCTGAGTCTGGTTGTGACAAGAGCAATTCGTCAATATTGACACCAAGGGCCGCAGCATAAGCTGGATCGAGGGCATGTTCTGCATCAATAAAGGCTGCAATACCACCTTCTTTTTGCGCTTGCGCAACTGCATGAAGGGCAACCGTTGTCTTACCAGATGATTCTGGCCCATAGATTTCAATGATACGTCCCTTAGGATAACCACCTGAACCAAGGGCAATGTCAAGAGCCAAGGAACCTGAGCTCATCACTTGCACCTTTTGCTCGGCACGTTCACCCAAACGCATGATTGATCCTTTACCAAAGTCTTTCTCAATCAGTTTAAGAGCGTCATTCAAGGCTTTTTCACGTTCTGCCCCGAATTTTTTTGAAATTTCATCTAATTTTTTTGGTTTTTTCGCCATTCTATTCTCCTACATTCTAATGGTCCTCAGACCTATCTACTATTATATCAAAAGTTAGTCACTTAATAAAGCCTTGCGAACTAGGTTAAAGGCATGCATAACCGCAATGTGACGTACATCTGCTCGACTTCTACCTCCAATATTAACCTTGATGACCTTAGTTCCATGCTCCTGTGCCAAGCCTATGAAGACTGTTCCAGCCGGGTGTCCTTCGAGGCTATCTGGTCCTGCCACTCCAGTCAAACTAAGGCCAAAATCAGACTGGGTCTTGATTCGTGCCTGCTCAGCCATCTTTTGAGCTGTAAATTCAGACACCACACCATGTTCTTCTAAATCCTTGACAGGAATATCCAACATCTTTGATTTTTCCTCCAAGCTATAGGTTACAAAACCACCCTTAAATATACTTGAAGCACCCGAAAAATCCGCTACCCTAGCTTGGAAAAGACCTGCCGTCAAGCTCTCTGCAGCCGTGATGGTTTTCCCTTGCCTTTTCAGTTCTTCTACCACAATGCTAGCTAAACTAGTTTCTTCCCCATAACCATAACAAAGGTCTCGTAAAGAAATTCCTTCGAAAGTCTGGCGGTCCAAGATTTGATTTTCCAAGATATCCAGCGCTTGATTCGCCTCTTCTTGGCTGCTAGCTTTTGTTGACAGACGCAGAGTAACTTCTCCTGTCTTGGCATAAGGGGCTAAGGTTGGATCTGTTTGATTGTCAATCAAATCAGCTAAAATCGTAACCAGCTGGCTTTCGCCAATCCCAAAGAAACGAAGAACTCGGGAATATAGCTTGCTTCCTGTCATCAACTTGGGTAGAAGTTGGTTTAAAACCATGGGTTTCAATTCACTTGGCGGACCAGGAAGGACAACGTAGGTCACTCCTTCGACTTCTAATATTCCTCCCACAGCCAGTCCTGTTTCATTTGGCAGCGGAGTCGCCCCTTCTACAAGTTGAGCTTGTCTTTCATTATTCGGTGTTCGGGCATAGTCTGGTCTCTGGGCAAAAAAGACATCCAACTTCGCCTGTGCCTGAGGATCGAAGACTAATTTTTTCCCTAAGAATTTAGCCAGGGTTTGTTTGGTCAAATCGTCCTCAGTTGGCCCCAAACCGCCTGTCAAAATCAGCAGGCTGCTACGTTGACTGGCAATCTCAAGCAGGGATAAGAGACGAGCTTCATTGTCTCCTACAGCCGTCTGAAAATATACATCTACCCCAATCTCTGCTAGTTTTTCCGACAAAAACTGAGCATTGGTATTGACAATCTGTCCTGTCAAAATCTCTGTTCCAACAGCAATGATTTCTGCTTTCATGTTTCCTCCTACCTATCTATTCGTATTTTTTTGAAAAAATCGCAGGAAATTTCCCACGATTTTAACTATAAAATAGATTATTCTACATCTTCTTGATTTATTGTATTATTAATCATACCTGTTCCCAAACCGGTATTATTTCGATTTCCGAAAATATCTTCATATAAGACAGCATTTGTCTCTAACTCTGTCACCTTCGGTTTATCAAGTGAGGTTCTCAAAAGATTCTGGATTTCTAACAAATGGTTAGCAGTTACAATTTGATAAGATGTCCCTTGCAATTCGGCATCTTCTCCTCGTAATTGTTGAGTTTCAATCGTTTTAAACGAGTCCTGGTAACCTAACAAGCTTGGAATACTTTTCGCAGATAGATCAATATTAGTCTGCATATTGGTACTTAAGGCTTTTAGGATAGATTGATAGTGACTAACACTATTCAAGCTAAGAACTTTTTCAACAACCTTTTGAATGACTTCACGCTGACGCTTCTGACGTCCGTAGTCCCCTTCTGGATCCTGGTAGCGCATGCGAGAATAAACAAGCGCTTCTTCTCCATTTATTGTCTGCTCTCCAACACCGATAGAAATGGTGTTAAATTCCTCTTGGTCACTGATAGAAATCGGGAAACCTAGTGTATTATTAACCGTAATCCCGCCCACTGCATCTACCAATTGTTGCAAACCTTGCATATTGACCATAATATAGCGGTCAATATGGATATTCATCATCCTTTGAATCGTTGAGATAGCTAATTCTGCACCTCCTCCAGCATAAGCTGCGTTCAGTTTCGCTTCTTCGATTTGACCATCTTTATGCTGAATTTTCGTCAAAATATCTCTCTCTAAACTCAACATCATAGTCTTTTTCGTATGCGGATTAACCGTCAAGAGAATCATAGAATCACTATTCCCCTCCCAAGGGTCAGTTCGTTCAACGTTTCCAGTATCAACCCCCATTAAAAGGATCGTTAAGGGTTCAGTCGCCTCAATAACATTGGTTTCTTCCCCAATCTTTTTATAGGTTTTTGATAAGGTTTGTGTACCTTGCTGATAAATGGTATAAGCAAAGACACCCACACCCAAAACTGTCACAGCTAGAAAAGCTAGCACCATTCCAATAATTTTTTTAACCATATTTCTACTAATCTATCAGTTTACCCATCAAGTAAACATCGATAAATTTCCCTTCTTCTATGTACGCACCGCGCTCTTGTCTACCTTCAATTACAAAGCCATATTTTTGATATAGATGAACTGCAGCTTGATTACGAGTTTGGACAGTTAGTTGAAGTCGACGAAGAATACCACTAGCTTGTGCCCACTCTATCGCTTCTTCTATCAACAAACTTCCCAATCCATTATTCCAATATTTCTGACCAATCACAATGAAGAGATCTCCAATATGCCGAACTCTCTTGCGTTGATCAGCTGTGATATTTACAAGACCCGCAATTTCATCATTCAGCAAGGCCAGTAAAGTGATTTGATTTTCCGAGTGAGCCTGTTTATCCAAAAACAACTCCATCTCAGTATCTGTCATCAAAATGCCATTCCTATCCAGACTGGTAAAATCTGTTTCTACACTGACACGATTTAAAAAGGCCACTAATTCAGCCGCATCTTCAACTTCTGCTTCCCTAATGAGCAACTCATACTCCATGTTGAAGCTCCTTTAAGAGTTTTTCTGCACGCAAACCCTTGGCTTTGAAGTTTAATCTGCGACCGTCTTCTTCTTTTAGAATTTCCAATTCTAAATAGGTATCTGGTAAGACATCACCTAAAAGATGTCCCCACTCGATGACAGTCACGCCGCCACCAAAGAGAAACTCATCTAAATCAATAGAATCAGCATCCCCCTCAATGCGGTAAACATCTAAATGATAAAGAGGAAGACGACCTTCATACTCTCTTACGATAGTGTAGGTTGGACTCTTAATCATCTGAGTAATCTGTAATCCTTTAGCAAGACCTTTTGTAAAGGTCGTTTTGCCTGCTCCAAGTTCACCAGTTAGAATTAAGACGTCATTTTTTTCTAATAAATAGCCCAAACGTTCACCTAAGGACTGTAACTCTTCTTCGTTTTTAGTGTACATGTTTCTATTATACCAAAAAGTTGCTCTTTGTCGAGATATTATCTATGAATTCCATATTATAAATTGTAAAACTAGAACTATCTCTTTTTTTGTTCTTAAAATAGAAACAGCAAGAAAACGACTAACAAGATATCCCTCATCAAATGACTGTAAAATGAAACTTCCCAGCGAATGACTTTTGGCACCAACAGTCCTAGAAAAAGCATTCCCAAGGCAATATAAAAGGTCATGGATAATAGCATCCAAGGATTTCTGAGAAAGATTAGAATAGCTAGTCCACTAATAAAACAGATTTCTTTCTTTCCCAAAAACTTTTTCACTCCATTTACATACTTCTTAATCGGCAGAAAAACTAACAAATCAATACCAAATAAGAAAAAGAAACTCGGAAGAAAGGCTTCCACAAATCCTTCTACGGATGTATTTCCTGCAAGGATATGTTCTATGACAATTAAAGCTAAACCCAAAATATTTACTAAGAGCAAGAGACTATACAAGAATTGTTGCTTATCTTCCTTAAAAACTGAGTAAGATTGATTTCGCTGTCCACTATAGTAGTTTATCCCTGCCCCAATACTGGCAAGGAGCAACATGCCAACTAGATAATAGAAGCAGTTTTGATTTAACATCAAGGCCCAAGTCGATAAACTTAAACAAGAACAGCTACTAATACCAAAAATCGTAAACAATAACAAAACACGAATTTGCTTTTTCATTTTTTCCATCATTCTTCCTCCCTACTTGCTCTTATTATATGCTAGAAATCCTCACCATTGCTAGAATATTTCTCAACTGTCAGTTTTCTACTCTAAAATGCAAAAAAGTTTGATGCAAGTAACCCTTACATCAAACTTTTACTACTTTCCGTCAAACCAAAGAGCAATTTCTCGCTTAGCTGACTCTTCTGAATCTGAACCATGTACAACATTTTGGATAGCTTGGTTTTCACTAGCAGCTTTTGCAAAATCACCTCGAATAGTTCCTGGTAAAGCTTCTTCTGGACGAGTCGCACCCATCATAGTCCGCCAAGTTTCGATTACTTTGGGGCCTGAAATGATACCCACAAGAACAGGGTCTGAAGTCATAAATTCACGAATCGGTGGGTAAAAACTTTGACCAACCAAGTCCTGATAGTGCTGATCAATCAACTCTTCTGAAACCTGTGAACGCAACTCCAATTTTTCGATTGTAAATCCACGTTGTTCAATGCGTTTCAACACCTCACCCACTAATCCTCTTTTTACACCGTCTGGTTTAATGATAAAAAATGTTTGTTCCATACCCGTCTCCTTTGTCAGCTTCTTTCTTTTATTTTACCACATTGCATGGAAAAATGGAGAAAATTTTCAGAAAAGAGAAAGAGAACCCGAGGGTTCTCTCATTCTCTTTTATTCTACTGTTTCTTCCACAGTTTCAACGGCAGTATCCACAACTACTTCTGTTATTTCTTCATCCCCTTCTTCCTCTACTGGAGGATTAAGGTATTCTTCTTCGTTGATAGCATGTGGTTCAAGGTTACGGTAACGGGCCATACCAGTACCAGCTGGGATGATCTTACCGATGATAACATTTTCCTTAAGTCCAAGGAGATGGTCTTTCTTACCACGGATAGCCGCATCAGTAAGGACACGAGTTGTTTCCTGGAAGGAAGCCGCTGACAAGAAACTATTTGTTTCAAGTGAGGCTTTGGTAATTCCCATAAGAACTGGGCGACCTGTCGCTGGAACTCCACCTGCAATAAGGACATCTTTGTTGGCATCTGTAAAGTCATTGATATCCATGAGGGTACCCATGAGAAGATCTGTGTCACCTGGATCCATGACACGGACTTTACGGATCATTTGACGAACCATTACCTCGATATGTTTGTCACCGATTTCTACCCCTTGGCTACGGTAAACTTTTTGTACTTCACCGAGAAGGTAAGTTTCAACTGACAAGACATCACGAACTGCAAGGAGACGTTTTGGTTGGATAGAACCTTCTGTAAGAGCAGCACCACGCGCTACTTGGTCTCCAACTTCAACACGCATACGAGCTGTAAATGGAACGACGTATTCACCTTCGCCAGTTTCACCCTTAACAAAGACTTTCTTAGTACGAGTTGATGCATCTTCTTCGATAGCAGTAACTTGTCCTTTAACCTCTGTGATAACCGCTTCCCCTTTAGGATTGCGGGCTTCAAAGATTTCTTGGACACGAGGAAGACCCTGAGTGATATCGGTATTTGAGGCAACCCCACCCGTGTGGAAGGTACGCATTGTAAGCTGTGTACCAGGTTCCCCGATAGATTGGGCAGCGATTGTACCAACTGCTTCACCAACTTCAACCGCATCACCAGTCGCCAAGTTGATACCGTAACAGTGACGACAGACACCATGACGAGTGTTACATGTAAATACAGAGCGGATAGTCACTTCTTCCACACCAGCATTAACAATTTCACGCGCCTTGTCTTCTGTAATCAACTCATTTGGACCAATAATCACTGCACCAGTTTCTGGATGTTTAACAGTTTTCTTAGTGTAACGACCATTGAGACGCTCTTCGAGTGACTCGATCATTTCTTTTCCTTCTGCGATAGAGCGGATCAAGAGACCACGGTCAGTTCCACAGTCGTCCTCACGGATGATAACGTCTTGGGCAACGTCAACCAAACGACGTGTCAAGTAACCTGAGTCGGCTGTCTTAAGGGCCGTATCGGTCATACCTTTACGCGCACCGTGAGTTGAGAAGAACATTTCGAGTACTGACAAACCTTCGCGGAAGTTTGAAAGGATTGGCAATTCCATGATACGTCCATTCGGAGCAGCCATCAGACCACGCATACCGGCAAGCTGTGAGAAGTTTGAGATGTTACCACGGGCTCCAGAGTCCATCATCATAACGATTGGGTTCTTAGGATCTTGGTTGGCAATCAAGCGTTTCTCAAGTTTTTCACGGGCAGCACGCCATTCAGCTGTAACAGCATTGTAACGCTCGTCATCTGTGATCATACCACGACGGAATTGTTTGGTGATTTGTTCTACACGTTTGTGTGATTCTTCAATGATTTCAGCCTTGTCGTCAACGACTGGGATATCGGCAATACCCACTGTCAATCCTGCAAGAGTTGAGTGGTGGTAACCGAGGTTCTTCATACGGTCAAGTAGGGCAGAAGTTTCTGTCGTACGGAAACGTTTGAAGATTTCAGCGATGATATTTCCAAGGTTTTTCTTCTTGAAAGGAGGGTTAAGTTCAAGATTGCTGATAGCTTCCTTGATATCTCCACCAAGTGGCAAGAAGTATTTAGCTGGAACGCCTTCTGTCAAGTTGGCATTGTTTGGTTCTTGCAAGTATGGTAGACCCTCTGGCATGATGTCGTTGAAGAGGATTTTACCAACTGTTGTAAGCAAGACCTTGTGTTTTTGCTCTTCTGTCCAAGGTTTGTTGAGGCTGTCTGTTGCAATACCAACACGTGAGTGAAGGTGAACATAACCATTACGGTAAGCCATAACCGCTTCATCACGGTCCTTGAAGACCATTCCTTCACCTTCACGACCAGCTTCTTCCATGGTCAAGTAGTAGTTACCCAAAACCATATCCTGAGATGGAGTAACAACTGGTTTACCATCTTTCGGGTTCAAGATGTGCTCAGCAGCTAGCATCAAGATACGAGCTTCTGCTTGGGCTTCTTCTGAAAGCGGTACGTGGATGGCCATTTGGTCCCCGTCAAAGTCGGCATTGTAGGCTTCACAGACAAGCGGATGTAAGCGAAGAGCCTTACCATCAATCAAGACTGGCTCGAAGGCTTGGATACCCAAACGGTGAAGGGTAGGTGCGCGGTTCAAAAGTACTGGGTGTTCTTTGATCACTTCTTCAAGGATATCCCAGATACGCTCATCTCCGCGTTCGACCAAGCGTTTAGCAGCTTTGACGTTTTGCACAATATCACGGGCAACGATTTCTCGCATAACGAATGGTTTAAAGAGCTCAATCGCCATTTCACGTGGCACACCACATTGGTACATCTTAAGCGTTGGACCAACGGCGATAACGGAACGTCCTGAGAAGTCAACACGTTTACCGAGCAAGTTTTGACGGAAGCGTCCTTGTTTACCTTTAAGCATGTGGCTCAATGATTTCAATGGACGGCTACCTGGTCCTGTGATTGGACGACCACGACGACCATTGTCAATCAAAGCGTCAACCGCTTCTTGAAGCATACGCTTCTCATTTTGAACGATGATACCTGGTGCATTCAACTCAAGCAAACGAGCCAGACGGTTGTTACGGTTGATAACACGACGATAAAGGTCGTTCAAGTCAGATGAGGCAAAACGGCCACCATCCAACTGCAACATCGGACGAAGATCTGGTGGAATAACTGGAAGGATGTTAAGAATCATCCATTCAGGTTTATTTCCAGACTTGTAAAAGGCATCCAAAACATCCAAACGACGGATAGCTTTGACACGTTTTTGTCCAGTAGCTGTTTTTAACTCTTCTTTGAGTTCAGCAATTTCTTTTTCAAGATCTACTTGTTTTAAAAGGTCTTGGATGGCTTCGGCACCCATCTTGGCAACGAATGATCCATAGCCATACTCACGCAAGCGCTCACGGTATTCGCGCTCTGTCATGATAGACTTGTGCTCAAGTGGTGTATCCTTAGGATCAATCACCACATAAGCCGCAAAGTAGATAACTTCCTCGAGGGCACGAGGGCTCATATCAAGGGTCAAGCCCATACGGCTTGGAATCCCCTTGAAGTACCAGATGTGAGATACAGGAGCTTTCAATTCGATATGCCCCATACGCTCACGACGAACTTTTGTACGCGTTACTTCAACCCCACAACGGTCACAAACAATTCCTCTGTAACGAATGCGTTTGTACTTACCACAAGCACATTCCCAGTCTTTTGTAGGACCAAAGATAACTTCATCAAAGAGTCCTTCACGTTCTGGTTTCAAAGTACGGTAATTGATTGTTTCAGGTTTTTTGACTTCTCCATAAGACCATGAACGGACTTTGCTTGGAGAAGCTAGGGTGATTTGCATACTTTTAAAACGATTTACATCAACCACTATTTCTTCCCTTTCTATTCTAAGCGAACTGCTTATTCTTGTTCAGCAGCTTCTTCTGTTGCTTCCGCTTTTGTTGCTTTCTCAGCTTCTTCAGCTTCAAAAGCTGCTTTAGCCTCTTGGGCTGCTTTTTCGCGGGCTTTTTCAAGGTCATCTACGTGGATGACATCTTCGTCCATTCCTTCATCCAAGTCACGAAGTTCCACTTCTTGGTCATCTTCGTCAAGAACACGCATGTCAAGACCAAGTGATTGCAATTCTTTGACAAGAACTCGGAAGGATTCTGGAACACCTGGTTTTGGAATTGGTTTTCCTTTTGTAATAGCTTCATAAGCTTTCAAACGTCCATTGATATCGTCAGACTTGTAAGTCAAGATTTCTTGAAGAACATTTGATGCACCGTAGGCTTCAAGAGCCCAAACCTCCATCTCACCGAAACGTTGTCCACCAAACTGAGCTTTACCTCCGAGTGGTTGTTGGGTAACGGTTGAGTATGGTCCGACTGAACGCGCGTGCAATTTATCATCAACCATGTGGTGGAGTTTGATCATGTACATGACCCCGACAGAAACACGGTTATCAAACGGTTCCCCAGTACGGCCATCGTAAAGGATTGTTTTGGCATCACTATCCATACCTGCTTCTTTAACAGTTGACCAAAGGTCTTCAGAACTTGCTCCGTCAAAGACTGGTGTTGCGATGTGAATACCAAGAGTACGAGCCGCCATACCAAGGTGGAGCTCCATAACCTGACCGATATTCATACGTGATGGCACCCCAAGTGGGTTCAACATGATGTCGACTGGAGTTCCGTCTGGAAGGTAAGGCATGTCTTCTACAGGCACGATACGAGAGACAACCCCTTTATTTCCGTGACGTCCGGCCATCTTATCTCCAACCTTAATCTTACGTTTTTGAGCGATGTAGACGCGAACCAGCATGTTAACACCTGATTGCAGCTCATCTCCATTTGCACGTGTAAAGATCTTAACATCACGAACGACACCATCAGCACCGTGTGGTACACGAAGAGAAGTATCACGCACTTCACGTGACTTGTCTCCAAAGATAGCGTGCAAGAGACGTTCTTCAGCTGAAAGGTCTTTCTCACCCTTAGGTGTTACTTTACCTACAAGGATATCCCCTTCTTTAACCTCAGCACCGATACGGATAATACCCATTTCGTCAAGGTCTTTAAGAGCGTCTTCCCCAACGTTTGGAATTTCACGAGTAATTTCTTCAGGCCCAAGCTTTGTATCGCGTGTTTCTGATTCGTATTCTTCAAGGTGGACAGATGTGTAGACATCGTCTTTCACCAAGCGTTCGCTCATGATAACGGCATCCTCGAAGTTGTAACCTTCCCAAGTCATGTAGGCAACGATTGGGTTTTGTCCAAGCGCCATTTCTCCATTTTCCATAGAAGGTCCGTCAGCGATGAAATCGCCTTTTTCAACGACATCGCCAACTTTTACGAGAGTGCGTTGGTTGTAGGCAGTACCTGAGTTTGAACGACGGAATTTTTGGATGTGGTAAACGTCCAATGAACCATCTTCACGACGAACTTCTACCTTGTCAGCATCTGCATAAGTAACTTTACCGTCATACTGAGCAATCACAGCAGCTCCTGAATCATGGGCTGCTTGGTATTCCATACCAGTACCAACGTAAGGTGCTTTAGGATTAATCAACGGCACAGCCTGACGTTGCATGTTGGCTCCCATAAGGGCACGGTTGGAGTCATCGTTTTCCAAGAAAGGAATACATGCTGTCGCAACGGCAACTACCTGTTTTGGTGATACGTCCATATAGTCAACAACATTAGCTGGATACTCTTGGTTGACCCCTTGGTGACGTCCCATGACAACTTTCTCAGCAAATGTTCCATCTTCATTCAGACGAGAATTAGCCTGTGCTACAGTAAATTCATCTTCTTCATCGGCTGTCAACCAAACGATTTCGTTGGTAACAACACCTGTTTCACGGTCAACCTTACGGTATGGTGTTTGAACAAAACCATACTTATTCAAGTGTCCGTAAGATGACAAGTTATTGATCAAACCGATGTTAGGTCCTTCAGGTGTCTCGATTGGACACATACGGCCGTAGTGAGTGTAGTGCACGTCACGTACTTCATATCCAGCGCGGTCACGTGTCAAACCACCAGGTCCTAAGGCTGATAAACGGCGTTTGTGAGACAACTCAGAAAGCGGGTTGTGTTGGTCCATGAACTGTGACAACTGTGATGAACCAAAGAATTCTTTAACCGCAGCTGTTACAGGACGGATATTGATAATTTGTTGTGGTGTCAAGACTTCGTTGTCCTGAACAGACATACGTTCACGGACATTACGTTCCATACGAGAAAGTCCAAGACGTACTTGGTTGGCAAGCAATTCACCAACCGCACGGATACGACGGTTCCCAAGGTGGTCGATATCATCTACACGGCCAAGTCCTTCAGCCAAGTTGAGGAAGTAACTCATCTCAGCAAGAATATCTGCAGGAGTGACGATACGAACCTTGTCATCTGGATTGGCATTACCAATGATGGTTACAACACGGTCTGGATCCGTTGGTGCAACAACCTTGAACTTTTGAAGAACAACAGGCTCAGTCACAACGGCTGCATCATTTGGAATGTAGACAATCTTATTCAAATCACCATCCAAATGGCTTTCAATGCTTTCAATCACACTACGAGTCATGATTGTTCCAGCTTCTACCAAGATTTCTCCAGTTTCAGGATCTACCAATGGCTCTGCAATGGTTTGGTTGAGCAAACGTGTTTTAACATTGAGTTTTTTATTGATTTTGTAACGACCAACAGCTGCCAAGTCATAACGACGTGGATCAAAGAAACGAGCCACAAGCAAGCTACGTGAGCTTTCAGCAGTCTTAGGCTCACCTGGACGAAGACGTTCGTAAATTTCTTTCAAGGCTTCGTCGGTACGAGAGTCCATTGGGTTCTTATGGATATCTTTTTCAACAGTGTTGCGAACCAATTCGCTGTCACCAAAAATATCAAAGATTTCATCATCACCTGAGAAACCAAGCGCACGAACCAATGTCGTAAATGGAATCTTACGAGTACGGTCGATACGAGTGTAGGCGATATCTTTTGAGTCACTTTCAAGTTCCAACCAAGCTCCACGGTTAGGGATAACAGTTGAACCGTAGCCCACTTTACCGTTTTTATCAACTTTATCGTTAAAGTAAACACCTGGTGAGCGGACCAACTGAGATACGATGATACGTTCACCACCATTGATGATGAAAGTACCCATTTCTGTCATGATTGGGAAATCACCAAAGAAAACTTCTTGAGTTTTGATTTCGCCTGTTTCTTTATTGATCAAGCGGAAGGTTACAAAAATTGGTGCTGAGTAGCTAGCATCGTGGATACGAGCCTCTTCTAGCGTGTATTTTGGTTCCTTGATTTCATATCCAACAAATTCCAACTCCATTGTGTCTGTGAAGTTTGAAATTGGCAATACATCTTCAAACACTTCCTTAAGACCATGGTCTAGGAAATCTTTGAATGAGTCAGTTTGAATTTCAATCAAATTTGGTAAGTCAAGAACTTCTTTGATTCTTGAAAAACTACGACGGGTACGATGTTTCCCGTATTGAACGTCATGTCCTGCCAAGATGATTCTCCTTTGTAAATAAGTTCCAAGCCTTGTCAATCAGGCTTTTCTAATCGTCATATGGTTTTAAAAACCCCTATCACCGTGTCCCTTTGATAAATTTTCAGAATCTTTAAGTCTTTGTTACAAGTACTCAAAATCCTGAAAAAAAGCACAAAAAGAGCAGCTAAATCTGACTTTTTCAGAAGATTTAACTGCTGTGAGTCTTGTCTGGACAATATTTCAGACAAAACCTACGACAAATGATTACTCATATTATACCCTATTTAGCTAGATTGTTCAAGGGGATTGACGAATTTTTGACAAAATCTTTTCCTATAAGAAAGACTGGCTGAATCATAACAAAATTTGTTGCGATTTTTCTTTTAGTTTAATTTTAGGAAAACGCTTGCATATTGTTTTACTACGTGCTATACTGATAAAGAAATTCATTTATAGGAGATTGATTATGAAAAGAACACCATCTCACACTGAGAAAAAAATGGTTTACAGCATCCGTTCCCTCAAAAATGGAACTGGTTCTGTCCTTATTGGAGCAAGCCTTGTCCTGCTTGCCATGGCTACACCAACTATCTCAGCAAACGAAAATACTACAAGCAATAAGGGAACTAGTAATGAAACTACTACTGCCCTTGCACAACCTCTTACTGATACAGTAGTTAACTCTGGTAAGAACGAAAGTGATATTTCTTCGCCTAATAATGCAAACGCTTCCCTAGAGAAAACAGAAGAAAAACCTGCAACAGAGGCAACCACTCCTGCTGCAACCCCAGCCGATTCAGCACCACAAACCGGGCAAGATCGTTCAAGTGAACCAACTACTTCTACGAGTCCAGTAACAACTGAAACTAAAGCAGAAGAGCCAATCGAAGACAACTACTTCCGTATCCATGTCAAAAAACTTCCTGAAGAAAACAAGGATTCTCAAGGGCTATGGACTTGGGACGATGTTGAAAAACCATCTGAAAATTGGCCAAACGGAGCCTTGTCCTTCAAGGATGCCAAAAAAGATGACTATGGCTATTACCTAGATATCAAATTAAAAGGAGAGCAAGCCAAGAAAATTAGCTTCCTCATCAATAATACAGCTGGGAAAAATCTGACCGGCGATAAATCGGTAGAAAAACTGGCACCAAAGATGAATGAGGCTTGGTTGGACCAAGATCACAAGGTTTTCTCTTACGAGCCACAACCTGCAGGAACTATTCGCGTCAACTACTACCGTACAGATGGCAACTATGAGAAAAAATCTCTCTGGTACTGGGGAGATGTGAAAAATCCAAGTAGTGGTGAATGGCCTAACGGAACAGACTTTACGGCTACAGGCAAATATGGTCGCTATATCGATATTCCACTCAAAGATGCAGCTAAAGATCTTGGAT
The DNA here is from genome assembly GCF_026782895.1 of Streptococcus mitis. Taxonomy (GTDB): domain Bacteria; phylum Bacillota; class Bacilli; order Lactobacillales; family Streptococcaceae; genus Streptococcus; species Streptococcus mitis_CB. Next base: position 229,280 of record NZ_JAKUXJ010000002.1, on the reverse strand, counting down.
TTTTATTACTAGACAGAAAGAAACAAGGAGACGATGTGAAAATCCGTAAAGAAGATTATAAGTTCACAGATTTGAAAAATCATAGCCAAATTTTCCTAAAAGATGATGACGAAACCATCTACACCAACCCCTACTATGTGCACGATATCCGCATGACAGGAGCTCAACACGTAGGAACTTCTAGCATTGAAAGTAGTTTTTCAACACTTGTCGGTGCTAAAAAAGAAGATATCCTCAAACACTCCAACATCACTAATCACCTAGGAAACAAAGTAACTATCACCGATGTTGCAATCGATGAAGCTGGTAAGAAAGTGACCTACAGCGGAGATTTCTCAGATACAAAACATCCATATACTGTTAGCTACAATTCCGACCAATTCACTACCAAAACAAGCTGGCGCCTTAAAGATGAGACTTACAGTTATGATGGCAAACTTGGAGCTGACTTAAAAGAAGAAGGAAAACAAGTTGATTTAACCCTTTGGTCACCAAGTGCTGATAAGGTTTCTGTTGTTGTCTACGACAAGAATGACCCTGACAAAGTAGTTGGAACTGTCGCTCTTGAAAAAGGGGAAAGAGGAACTTGGAAACAAACTCTAGATAGCACAAACAAATTAGGAATCACAGATTTCACTGGATACTATTATCAATACCAAATCGAGCGTCAGGGTAAAACTGTTCTTGCACTCGATCCTTACGCTAAGTCTCTCGCTGCTTGGAATAGTGACGATGCCAAGATTGACGATGCCCATAAAGTGGCTAAAGCTGCCTTTGTAGATCCAGCCAAACTAGGACCTCAAGACTTAACTTATGGTAAGATTCACAACTTCAAGACTCGTGAAGATGCCGTTATCTACGAAGCTCATGTGCGTGACTTCACTTCAGATCCTGCCATTGCAAAAGACTTGACCAAACCATTTGGTACCTTTGAAGCCTTTATCGAAAAACTAGACTACCTCAAAGACTTGGGTGTGACCCACATCCAGCTCCTTCCAGTCTTGTCTTACTACTTTGTCAATGAATTGAAAAACCATGAACGCTTGTCTGACTATGCTTCAAGCAACAGCAACTATAACTGGGGATATGACCCTCAAAACTACTTCTCATTGACTGGTATGTACTCAAGCGATCCTAAAAATCCAGAAAAACGAATCGCAGAATTTAAAAACCTCATCAACGAAATCCACAAACGTGGCATGGGAGCTATCCTGGACGTAGTTTACAACCATACAGCCAAGGTCGATCTCTTTGAAGATTTAGAACCAAACTACTACCACTTTATGGATGCTGATGGGACACCTCGCACTAGCTTTGGTGGTGGACGCTTGGGAACAACCCACCATATGACCAAACGACTCCTAGTTGACTCTATCAAATATCTAGTTGATACCTACAAAGTAGATGGATTCCGCTTCGATATGATGGGAGACCATGATGCCGCTTCTATCGAAGAAGCGTACAAGGCTGCACGCGCCCTCAATCCAAACCTCATCATGCTTGGTGAAGGTTGGAGAACCTATGCTGGTGATGAAAACATGCCTACTAAAGCTGCTGACCAAGATTGGATGAAACATACCGATACTGTCGCTGTCTTTTCAGATGACATCCGTAACAACCTCAAGTCTGGTTATCCAAACGAAGGCCAACCTGCCTTTATCACAGGTGGCAAGCGTGATATCAACACCATCTTCAAAAATCTCATTGCTCAACCAACCAACTTTGAAGCTGACAGCCCTGGAGATGTCATCCAATACATCGCAGCCCATGATAACTTGACCCTCTTTGACATTATCGCTCAGTCTATCAAAAAAGACCCAAGCAAGGCTGAGAACTATGCTGAAATCCACCGTCGTTTGCGACTTGGAAACCTCATGGTCTTGACAGCTCAAGGAACTCCATTTATCCACTCTGGTCAGGAATATGGACGTACCAAACAATTCCGTGACCCAGCCTACAAGACTCCAGTAGCAGAGGACAAGGTTCCAAACAAATCTCACTTGTTGCGTGATAAGGACGGCAATCCATTTGACTATCCTTACTTCATCCATGACTCTTACGATTCGAGTGATGCTGTCAACAAATTTGACTGGACTAAGGCTACAGATGGAAAAGCATATCCTGAAAATGTCAAGAGCCGTGACTATATGAAAGGTTTGATTGCCCTTCGTCAATCTACAGATGCCTTCCGACTTAAGAGTCTCCAAGATATCAAAGACCGTGTCCACCTCATCACTGTTCCAGGCCAAAATGGTGTGGCAAAAGAGGACGTGGTAATTGGCTACCAAATCACTGCTCCAAACGGAGATATCTACGCAGTCTTTGTCAATGCGGACGAAAAAGCTCGTGAATTTAATTTGGGAACTGCCTTTGCACATCTAAGAAATGCTGAAGTTTTAGCAGATGAAAACCAAGCAGGACCAGTAGGAATTACCAACCCGAAAGGACTCGAATGGACTGAAAAAGGCTTGAAATTGAATGCCCTTACAGCTACTGTTCTTCGAGTCTCTCAAGGCGGTGCAATTGTCGCCCCAGCTGTGGAAGAAAAACCAGAATTTGACCTTGCTAGCTTAAAACAAGAACACGGTCAAAGTAACAGCCAAGACAATATGTCGAACCGAGTAGTCAAACAGGAACAGCAAACTCCAGCTCCACAAACTAAACCTGATTCTACTAAACCATCTGCAACAGTAGCTGATGCAGAAAATAAACCTAGCCAAGCTACAACTGATTCACAAGCTCAACAAACAGCACAAGAAGCACAAGCATCATCTGTAAAAGAGGTGGTTCAAAACGAATCGGTAGAAAACTCTAGCAAGGTTAATACACCTGCAACCCCAGCTAAACAAGCTGAACTTCCAAATACAGGAACCAAAAACGATCACAAACTCCTGTTGGCAGGAATCAGCCTCCTTGCCCTTCTCGGTCTCGGGTTCTTGCTAAAAAGCAAAAAAGAGAACTAAACTAGCCCTCCTATAGAACAATCCCCCAAGCCTTAACGCTCGGGGGATTGATTTTTGTACAATATTTGCCGTCATAATAAACTTGATTAGGATTTTTTATTAAGCCTCTTTCATGGCAAAATATTCCCGTACTTTTGGAGCCACTTGCGTTCCGAAAAGTTCAATAGCTCTCAGTACTTGTTCATGAGGCATAGAACCAAGAGGTAAGTGCAACATAAAGCGGTCCAATCCTAAATTCTCAATCATACGAATTAATTTTTCTGCCACCTGATCTGGATTGCCCACAAACATAGCACCATTTGGCCCAACTTGCTCCAAATATTGTTCATAACGCAATTCCTGCCAGTGTGGACGATCTTTGGAAATAGCATCCACCACTTGCTTTATCGGATGGAAATAATCTTTCACCGCTTGCTCGCCATCCTCAGCAATCCAACCCCAAGAATGGGCTCCAACCTTTAGTTCATGACTGGCATGACCCGCTTCGCTCCCAATCTCACGATAAGCCTGAATCAACTTTTTAAAATAACGCGGATTGCCACCAATAATGGCATAGACAATCGGTAGGCCTGCCTGAGCAATCTTCACTGTTGATTCGACATGACCACCTGTCGCTATCCACAAGGGCAATTTGTCCTGAACTGGACGAGGATAAACTTCTCTGCCAGAGATTGTTTGGGTCAAGCGACCTTGCCAGTCTAACTTGGTCTTTTCATTAACTAACTGGAGCAAGTCTAATTTCTCATCAAAAAGGGCTTCGTAGTCTTTCAAATCATATCCAAACAAGGGAAAAGATTCCGTGAAAGAACCCCTTCCGGCCATAATCTCCGCACGTCCATTTGACAAAGCATCGATAGTAGCATACTGTTGGAACAATCGAATCGGATCCATACTTGAGAGAATGCTGACTGCACTGGTCAAACGGATTTTCTTGGTATTGACTGCCCCAGCTGCCAGAACAATCTCTGGGGCTGATACTGCAAAGTCCGCTCGATGGTGCTCACCAATCCCATGCACATCCAAACCAACCTTGTCAGCCAGTTCAATCTCTGCCACCAACTGACGAATGCGTTCGGCATGACTGTAAGTTTGCCCAGTACCTTCAAGCTCCGTTGTTTCCCCAAATGTTGAAATTCCCAATTCTACCATTGCGATTCTCCCTGTCTATTTCTGTCCTTCAATTTGAAAAATTATTCTAACACGAATCTTGAGTACAAGCAACCCATTTGCTCACAAAAAAAGCCTAGATAACTAGACTTTTTAAGCTTATTCTACCGTTACTGACTTAGCAAGGTTACGTGGTTTGTCCACATCAAGCCCACGGTGGAGTGTTGCAAAGTAAGCGACTAATTGCGTTGGCACGACCATTGAAATTGGTGAGAGGTAAGGGTGTACAGTCGTAAGGACAATATCATCTGTCTCTTTAGCAACATTTTCTTCTGCGATAGTGAGGACTTTGGCACCACGAGCTGCCACCTCTTGGATATTTCCACGAGTGTGGTTAGCGAGGACTGGATCTGACAAGAGAGCCAAGACAGGCGTTCCCTCTTCAATCAAGGCAATAGTTCCGTGCTTGAGCTCTCCTGCCGCAAAGCCTTCACACTGGATGTAAGAAATTTCTTTGAGTTTGAGACTTGCTTCCATAGCTACATAGTAATCTTGACCACGCCCAATATAAAAAGCATTGCGAGTTGTTTCAAGAAGCTCACGAACCTTGGCTTCAATGGTTTCTTTCTCTGAAAGAGTTGATTCGATAGACTGAGCTACGATTGACAACTCATGAACCAAGTCAAAGGCTTGCGCTTTGGCATTGCCATTTGCTTCTCCGACTGCTTTTGCAAGGAAGGCAAGGGCTGCGATTTGCGCTGTATAAGCCTTAGTTGATGCCACGGCAATTTCAGGACCTGCATGAAGGAGCATGGTATGGTTGGCTTCACGTGAAAGAGTTGAGCCTGGTACGTTTGTCACTGTCAAGCTTGGGATACCCATTTCATTAGCCTTAACCAAAACCTGACGGCTATCCGCTGTTTCACCAGACTGACTGATAAAGATGAAGAGTGGTTTCTTGCTGAGAAGTGGCATACCGTAACCCCACTCAGATGAAATTCCAAGTTCAACTGGTGTATCTGTCAATTCTTCCAGCATCTTCTTAGAAGCAAATCCTGCGTGGTAAGATGTCCCAGCTGCAAGGATGTAGATACGGTCTGCGTCTTGAACAGCCTTGATGATAGCTGGGTCTACTACTACTTGACCAGCCTCATCTGTGTAGGCTTGGATGAGTTTACGCATAACAGTTGGTTGCTCATCAATTTCCTTGAGCATGTAGTAAGGATAAGTTCCCTTACCGATATCAGATAAGTCTAGCTCAGCAGTGTAGCTAGCACGTTCACGACTGTTGCCATCATAGTCTTGAACTTCCACACTATCAGCCTTGACGATTACCAACTCTTGGTCATGAATTTCCATGTATTGGTTGGTCTCACGAATCATAGCCATAGCATCTGAGCAGACCATGTTATAGCCTTCTCCAAGACCAATCAAAAGTGGTGATTTATTTTTAGCTACGTAGATGACTTCAGGATCTTGTGAGTCAACCAAGGCAAAGGCATAAGAACCACGGATGATGTGAAGAGCTTTTTTGAAGGCTTCAAGAACTGACAAGCCATCTTCTTCTGCAAATTTTCCAATCAAGTGAACGGCGATTTCCGTATCTGTTTGCCCTTTGAAGTGGTGACCTGAAAGGTATTCTTCCTTGATTTCAAGGTAGTTCTCAATCACTCCATTGTGAACCAAGACAAAACGTTCTGTCTCAGAGCGGTGCGGGTGAGCATTGTCTTCCGTTGGTTTCCCGTGAGTCGCCCAACGAGTATGTCCGATACCAGTTGTACCCTCAACACCAGCTGTCTTAGCAGACAATTCTGCAATACGACCAACAGCCTTGACTAGGTGGTTTTCAGCACCACCTAGGACAAAAATCCCCGCAGAATCATATCCACGGTATTCGAGCTTTTCAAGCCCTTGAATCAAAATATCAGTTGCATTTGTGTTTCCAACAACACCAACAATTCCACACATAGTATATACGACACAGGCAAGCTGTGCTTTCTCCTTAAAATTGGTATAGTCTAATTCCTCTTTTATAGAATCAGCAAAAACAGTATATACTTGTTTCTTTCACTTGTCAAGAGTAAAAATTGGTATAGTTCAAATTAAGCTCTTGTAAGCAAAAAACTCTGACCAATTAAAATCATTAGTCAGAGTCCTTTTTAAAATCCATTATTGTCGCTTAATTCCTTGAACCAGTGCCCTGATTTTTTCAGACGACGTTCTTGCGTTTCCAAGTCTAATTCAACCAAACCATAGCGATTTTTATAGCTGTTGAGCCATGACCAGCAATCAATAAAGGTCCAGATTAAGTATCCTTTACAGTTGGCTCCATCTTCAATAGCATGGTGAAGTTCACGAAGATGACCTTTTACAAAGTCAATACGGTAATCATCTTGAATCATTTCATTCTCACGGAATTTTTCTTCCCCTTCAACACCCATACCATTCTCTGTCAACATCCACTCAATATTGCCATAATTTTCCTTGATATTTTGAGCAATGTCATAAATCCCTTGCTCATAAATCTCCCAGCCACGATGAGGATTGATTTTACGTCCAGGCATCACATAAGGCTCGTAAAAATGTTCTGGTAAGAGTGGACTCTCTGGATGCTTAGCAAATCGAGGCGCCATAACACGCAAAGGTTGATAGTAGTTGACACCAAGGAAGTCCACCGTATTGTCACCAATGAGCTTCAACTCCTCCTCTGTAGCATCAGGCAAGAGACCTTGTTCATGCAAGATTTCTACCAACTCCTGTGGATAAGTCCCCAAAACAGACGGATCTAAGAAAGATTGGGCCTGAAAAAGGTCCGCAATGCGAGCAGCCTTGACATCAGCAGGATGCTGGCTACGTGGATAAGCCGGTGTCAAGTTGAGGACAATCCCAATCTTGGAATCAGGCAAGAGTTCATGACAGGCCTTAACCGCCCGACTGCTGGCCAATTGTGTATGATAAGCTACTTTAACGGCTGCCTCTGCATCCACCTTATGTGGATAATGGGCATCGTAAAAATAGCCAAATTCTACAGGAACGATGGGCTCGTTAAAGGTAATCCATTGGTCCACCAAATCTCCATAAGTCTCAAAACAGAAACGAGCATAGTCTTCATAGGCTGAAACAGTCTCCTTATTTTCCCAACCATCACCAGCTTCTTGAAGAGCAAAAGGCAAATCAAAATGATAAAGATTGACTAACAGACGAATCCCCTTAGCCTTAATAGCCTCAAAGACCTTCCGATAAAAATCCACACCTTGAGGGTTGACTTTCCCACAGCCTTGTGGAAAAATCCGTGACCACTGAATAGAAGTCCGAAAGGCCGTATGACCAGTCTCTAATAAAAGCTCGATATCCTGTTCCCAATTTTCATAAAAAGTCGATGTCTTATCTGGACCAATCCCATTATAGTATCGATTTGACTCCACTTGGTACCAATAATCCCAGAGATTATCTCCCTTACCGTCACCAGCTACACGTCCTTCTGTTTGTGGTCCAGAAGTAGAGGATCCCCAGACAAAATCCTTTGGAAATCTTAGCATACATTTACCTCTTTATCTACTCATTTTTACCATTATACAGAAAAAACAAGGTAAAAACTAGTTACATTTTTTCCTTGTTTTTCTTCTGATTATAGTTTTTATTTCTTGCTGAGAATTTCAAGCGTTTCAAGTAAGTTATCTGCATGAACTTCGATAGTATCACCAGTCGCTTTAATCTTCACTTCTACGATGCCATCGGCTGCTTTCTTCCCAACAGTGATACGGATTGGCAACCCAATCAAATCGCTATCGCTGAATTTGACTCCGACACGTTCATTACGGTCGTCTGTCAAGACTTCGTAACCAGCTCCCATCAAGCTTGCTTCAAGCTTTTCTGTCAAGGCTTGCGCTTCTTCATCCTTAACATTGACAGTGATTAAGTGCACATCAAATGGGGCCAATTCTTTAGGGAAGTTGATTCCCCAAGCGTAACGGTATTCACCTTTTGGCGTTTTATTAACAAAAAGGCGAGCGTGTTGCTCCATCACTGCTGAAAGGAGGCGGCTGACACCGATACCGTAACATCCCATGATGATTGGCACAGCGCGACCATTTTCATCCAAAACATCTGCTCCCATGCTTGCAGAATAGCGAGTACCGAGTTTGAAGATGTGACCAATTTCGATACCACGCGCAAAGTTAAGGACACCTTGTCCGTCTGGAGAAATTTCACCCTCACGAACTTCGCGGATATCCACATATTCTGCAGTAAAATCACGGCCTGGGTTCACACCAGTCAAGTGGTAGCCATCTTCGTTAGCACCCACAACTGCATTGCGAACATCTTGCACCTTACGGTCTGCAATGATTTTAACATTCTCTGGCAAACCAACTGGGCCAAGTGAACCAAATCCTGCTTGAACAACACTTGCTACTTCTTCTTCGCTAGCAACGTCAAAGAAATCTGCTCCCAAGTGGTTTTTCAACTTGACTTCGTTGAGTTGGTCATTTCCAACTAGAAGGGCTGCAACAAGCTCACCATCTGCCATGTAGAAGAGGGTTTTAATCGTTTGTTCTTCTGGAACGTTGAGGAAGGCTGCAACTTCATCGATTGATTTAACATCTGGTGTTGCAACCCGAGTTACTTCTTCTTCAGAGACAACACGGTTGCTTGGTTTGTACTCGTTTGTTGCCATTTCCAAGTTAGCCGCATAGCTAGACTCACTTGAGTAAGCGATGGTATCTTCACCAGAAACCATCCATTTAAGCAATTCTGCCTTGATTTCTTCTTGCACTTCTGCAGGAATTTCGTCAAATGAGGCAACTGACTTGTCCAAGACAACCCAGCGGTCAAGGTCTGTACGAGCAGGTGTAATCGCCATAAATTCTTGGCTGTCCTTACCACCCATAGCTCCACCGTCACCAATGATAGCCTTGAAATCTAAACCACTACGAGTGAAAATACGCTCATAGGCAGCCTTGTACTCATCATAAACACTATCCAAACTATCATAGTTAGCGTGGAAGCTGTAAGCATCTTTCATGATGAACTCACGTGTACGAAGAAGTCCATTACGTGGGCGTTTTTCATCACGATACTTAGGTTGGATTTGATAAAGGTTAAGCGGCAATTGCTTGTAAGACTTAACAGAATCACGAACAATAGCTGTAAAAGTTTCTTCGTGAGTTGGACCTAGGATAAAGTCTGATTTTTCACGATTTTTTAGTTTGTAAAGGTCTTCACCATAAGTTTCGTAACGACCTGATTCGCGCCACAATTCTGCACTGAGGAGGGCAGGAGCCAACATCTCAACGGCACCAATCTTATCAAATTCTTGGCGCATGATATTTTTAGCTTTTTCAATCACACGATTAGCAAGTGGTAGGTAAGAATAAACACCTGCTGAGACTTGACGAACATAACCAGCTCGCAACATAAGAGCATGGCTGATAACTTGAGCATCGCTTGGCATTTCGCGAAGCGTTGGGATAGGCATTTTACTTTGTTTCATAATATTCCTCGATTATCTAAAAAAGAGTCGCATGATGTCATTCCAGGTCACAGCAATCATCAAGACAACCATGATGACCACTCCGGCCAAGGTGACATAGGTTTCAATTTCTTGTTTCAATGGTTTGCGGCGGATAGCTTCTAGGATATTGAGCACAATCTTACCACCATCCAGGGCTGGAATCGGAATAAGATTAAAAATCCCAATATTGATGGAAATAATTGCCAAGAAGTACAAGACATTCTCAATTCCATTTTTAGCAGCATCACTACTTGCCTTAAAGATGGCAACAGGTCCACCTAGTTTGTTCAAATCCGGTTGGAAAATCAGATTTTTCAGATCTGATAGAATTCGGAGGGCCGAGTCAACAGCAGTTGTAAAACCACCTACAAACATAGATACAAAATCTGACTTAATCCCCGGTTGAACACCTAGAAGGTAACGGCCTTGACTTTCTTCCGGAGTAACAGTGACTTGTTTGTCACTCCCCTTTTCAGAAATAGTCACATCCAAGGTCGGGGCCGTCTTATCTTTGGTTTCTGATTCCACAGCTTGAATCAAGCTTTCCCAGTTGCTAACCTCATGTGAACCAATCTTGGTAATCTGAGCCGTCTCTGGCACTCCTACCTTAGCCAAAGCCCCTTGGGGCATGACATGAAACTGGTTGGTAGCTACATCTCTGACACCACCCTGCATAAAGATTAAAATCCAAAAAACAACGACACCTAAGATAAAGTTGTTCATAGGACCTGCAAAGTTAGTAATCAGTTTTCCCCATATAGTTGCATTTTGATATTGAACATCTAAGGGAGCAATCCGAACCTCAGTTCCATCTGCTTCCACAACCGTTGCATCGTGATCCACTGCAAATGTTTTTTCTTCTTCCAGAACCAAGCCCTTAATAAAGAGCTTGTCTTCAAAGTCAAACTGGGTCACCTGCATAGGAAGAGCCGTTTGGTCCAATTTTTTACCGGAAAGATTGATGCGTTTAACCTTACCATCATCAGTAAGTGTCAAACTGACAGGAGTCCCTGTCTTGATTTCAGTTGTATCATCGCCCCAACCAGCCATACGGACATAGCCGCCCAAAGGCAAGATTCGAATGGTATAGGCCGTTCCATCTTTGCCAATATGAGCAAAGATTTTGGGTCCCATACCAATGGCAAATTCACGCACTAGAATCCCTGATTTCTTGGCAAAGTAGAAGTGCCCGAACTCGTGCACCACCACAATAATCCCGAAAACCAGAATAAAGGTTAAAATTCCGAGCATAGTATTTCCTCCGTCTTTTGATTAAAAGAGCCCAAATAAGTGCATGATTGGAAATACAAGCAACATACTATCGAAACGATCCAAAACACCACCATGTCCAGGGATAAATTTCCCAGAATCCTTGACACCAAAGTGACGCTTGATCGAACTTTCTAGTAAATCACCAAATTGTCCAGCAATGCTAAAGAAAATAGCAAAGACCGACATCTTGTAAATTCCATACGGAAGAGCAACTGTTCTGTCAAACATCATAAAGATGATGGTTACTAAAATAGCGCCTAAAATACCACCCAAGGCACCCTCAAAGGTTTTATTTGGAGAAACTGTCGGAGCTAATTTTCGTTTACCATAGTTCATCCCAACAAGATAGGCACCACTGTCTGTCGCCCAAACAATACACAAGGCCAATAGAGCCTTATCTAAACCTGCAACGCGAGCATCTAGTAAAGCATTAAATCCAAAGCCTACATAGAAACTCATAGCAAGAGGGAAAACAGCGTCCTCAATCGTATAAGACTTGCTAAAAACGGTCGTTCCTAACATAATTGAAATCAACACACTATAGGCAACCACATTCCCATCAACTGGCAAAAAAGTCAGGTAATTCTCCAAGGGAATGGTCAAAGCAAAGGTTGCAAAGAGGGTTAAGAGGCCCTCCATAGTCATAGTCTCTAGACCTCTCATCTTCAAAAGTTCATGCATGGCTAGCATGGCTATGACTCCAATTGCTATCTGAAGCAAGAGGCCACCAATCATTAAAATTGGTAGGAAAATAGCCAGGGCAATCCCTGCAAACAAGGTTCTTTTCTGTAAATCCTGTGTCATATTTCCTCCTAAACTCCTCCAAATCGGCGATGACGACGATTGTAGGCAAGAATGGCTTCCTGCAAGGCTGCCTCGTCAAAATCAGGCCACAAGGTATCTGTAAAATAGAGCTCACTATAGGCTCCCTGCCATGGAAGAAAATTGCTCAAACGCAATTCTCCACTAGTACGGATAATCAAGTCTGGGTCTCGTAACTCCTTAGGCAAATGCTGGGTGAAGAGATAGTTGCCAATCAATTCCTCTGTGATATCACCTGGGTTGATTTTGGCATCTAAAACATCCTGAGAAATCAACTTAAGAGCCTGTGTAATCTCAGCACGTCCACCATAGTTGAGGGCAAAATTAAGAATCAAACCTGTGTTGTTCTTAGTCAATTCCTCAGCCTTGGTCAGAGCTTCAAAGGTTTGCTTAGGCAGGCGGTCCGTCTCCCCAATCATTTGAATCTTAACATTATTCGCATGCAGTTCAGGGACATAATTATCATAAAACTCTACTGGCAAGTTCATGATAAACTTGACTTCCTGATCGGGACGGGTCCAGTTTTCCGTAGAAAAAGCATAGACCGTAATAACCTTAACACCCAGTTTGTTGGCTGCCTTGGTCACAGTTTGCAATGCTTCCATACCCGCCTTGTGTCCGAAGACTCGCGGTTGCATACGTTTTTTAGCCCAACGGCCATTGCCATCCATGATAATGCCGATATGAGCAGGAATCTGTGTCGGAACTTCTACTTCCACAGCCTTATCTTTCTTAAAAAATCCAAACATGATCTTATTCCTATTCAAAAATCTATCGTTTCATTATACCATATTTCCCTATTTTCTTCTATCACTAAGCTATTTATACTCTTCGAAAATCTCTTCAAACCACGTCAGCTCTATCTGCAACCTCAAAACAGTGTTTTGAGCAACCTGCGGTTATCTTCCTAGTTTGCTCTTTGATTTTCATTGAGTATTATTCTCAGGCGCAAAGCCCATTTTTCAAAAAAATAAGTCGCCTGATTGGGCGACTCTATTTTATAGGGAGATTATTATGAAAAAGTTTTAGGAGTTTAAGTTAAGGTCTTCTTAACTTATGGACTTAGTATACACTCCCTAGCTTAAAGTTTCCTTAAGTATTTTTAAAAATCAAATTTTTCCATTTCTCCTGCCAATTTTTCTTGGATAGACGTGTTCGATAAAGTTCCATTCGGTCTTCATTTTCTAAGAAATGAGGAGTTGGACGAACTTGAAAATTCACAATATCCTCCAAACCATAAGGTGCATAGAGTTCAAAATCTGATTCTTCATTCAAGCGTAGTCCAACAGCCGTACATCGTTCTGGATACTTACTCATAGCATCACAAGAGCTGCTATAGGGAGCAGTATGAGGGCTGTGCTGGTGCATATAGACTTGATTTTTCAATTCCCACTGGTACTGAGGAAAATCCTTCCTCAACTTGTTCTCTATAGCCAGCGTTTCTTCATAACTCACATCTGGATCAAAGAAAATCACATCTACATCTGTTTCACAGTCAAAAGGGGATTTGTCTGACAAGAGATTCCAGATAAAATTTCTGACAGAACCTGCTGCCAACCACGAGTCTTTCAGACCAAGGTTTCGGATGATAGTCAGAATAGCCATCATATCCAGATTTTCTCTGAAAACTTCCAGAATTTCTTGCTTATTTTTCATTGTACTCATACCCCAAATGCTCATATGCCTTAGCAGTCGCCACCCGTCCAGACCGTGTCCGCATGATAAAACCTTTTTGAATCAAGTAGGGCTCATACATGTCTTCAACTGTCTCACGCTCTTCTGCTATGTTAACAGAAAGAGTTCCTAGACCAACAGGACCACCACCGTACATCTCAATCATGGTGCGAAGGATTTTCTGGTCCACATAGTCCAAGCCTTCATGGTCAACATCTAGCATGGTCAGAGCCTTATCGGTAATAAGATCATCGATAACCCCATTCCCCATAATCTGGGCAAAATCGCGCACGCGCTTGAGGAGACGATTGGCAATACGAGGGGTTCCACGACTACGCAAGGCCAACTCAGATGCCGCCTCATGAGTGATTTCCATCTCAAAAATATCTGCTGTCCGCTCAACAATTTCTGTCAAGTCAGCATGGGCATAATACTCCATATGCCCTGTAATCCCAAAACGTGCCCGTAGCGGATTTGAAAGCATACCAGCCCGAGTCGTCGCACCAATCAAAGTAAAAGGTGGCAACTCCAAATGAACACTGCGACTGCCTTCACCAGCACCAATCATGATATCGATGTAAAAGTCCTCCATGGCACTATAAAGCACCTCTTCCACCGACATGGGCAAGCGATGAATTTCATCAATAAAGAGGACATCCCCAGGCTCTAAGTCATTCAAAATCGCTACCAGATCACCAGCTTTTTCGATTACAGGTCCAGACGTCTGCTTGAGATTAACTCCCAATTCATTGGCAATAACAAAAGCCATGGTCGTCTTCCCCAAACCTGGAGGCCCGAAAAGGAGGACATGATCCAGCGCTTCATCCCGCATTTTAGCGGCTTCGATAAAGATTTGAAGCTGATCCTTAACCTTATCCTGCCCGATATATTCACGTAAATACTGAGGACGGAGCGTGCGTTCTACTTGCTCCTCATCCCCCATTATCTCATTATCTAAAATTCTACTCATAGCTCTATTATATCAAAAATCCAGTCCGCAAACAAAAAAGCCACCTGATTAGGCGACTTCCGACTTTAGCACGTATGTGGTATAATATTGTTCGGCACTGCTACACCGCCTACGAAAGGAGGTGAGATAGCCCATGATGGAATTAGTACTCAAAACTATCATCGGACCAATTGTGGTCGGTGTCGTTCTTCGATTAGTCGATAAATGGCTAAACAAGGACAAATAGTGTCAAAAAAGACCTCAAGCTTAATGTGGAAGTTAGCTTGAGGTCTTTTCTAGTCCATGATATAGAACTAGTACTCAATTCCTTTTTATTATCCCACAGTTCACAAAATTTGTCAAAGGTTTATATCCTCGGCTTTTCAAGCTTTAACCGCTGTACAACAATATGATGACTCACCCCTTGTCAACCAAGAGCATTATTACAGTAGTTCTAGTCCTTCAATTAACAGTCACGTAAATTCAAAGTGAGGTTGAACTTGCTGAAGCAACAACAGACCTATTTCTTAGTCATATTCGCTAAAAAAATCCCCGCCAAAATCTCAAAAAGTTCCCGCCAATTCCCCGACCAAAATCCGAAAAATATCGGAAAATGATTTTTAGAATAGTCCCCAAAAGCCTGAAATAGAGCCAAAAAACTCCACCTGATTGGGTGGAGTTAAGGGAGATTATTATGAAAAAGAAAAGTTTAGGATTTTATTAAATAAAGTTAGGAGGTCTTTATTTAATAACTATATGATACAAGACGAAGCTTAAAACTAGCTTAACTTTTCTCAAATTCTACCATTTTGCCAAAAATTTCTATCAGTATCTCTTCATCCCCACGAAAAAGCCACCTGATTGAGTGACTTCATTAGGAGATTATGATGAAAAAAGTTTTAGGATTTCATTAAATAAAGTTAGGAGGTCTTTATTTAATGACTATATGATACTAAACCAGCCTTAAACTTTACTTAAGAAAAAACAAGTTTTATTATTTTTCTCGATTCACCCAAGTCATTCCTGTACAGCCACAGGTGGATAAGATTTCAAAACCCATAGAACGATAGAATCCCAAGGTTTTTTCTGTCTCTTCTGTCACCAGCTGGACTTGATAGACATCTTTGTAATCCTCTAAAGCCTCTTTCATTAGGGCACTACCAATCCCTTGACGCTGATAGATAGGTAAAACGATTAAATCCTGAACCAATACTGATGAGAAACCATCTCCGACTAAACGGACCAAGCCCACCACAGTATCACCATCAAGCGCCACATAAATCGCTAATGAATGAGATAAGGCCTGCTCCAGCATCTCTGATTGATCGGTATAATTTGTCCAACCGACAGCCTGATAGAGATGCAAAACATCCTCTAGCTTGACAAATTCTTGCTTTTTAATAGTGATCATGTCAACATCTCTTAAAACTCTCTCAAGCTCTTGTACTGTCGTCCATTTTTATCAAAATTTTCAGGAGCCAACCATGCTTCCAATCGAGCTTTGACTTGGGGCCAGTCCTTATCAATCATAGACAACCAATCCGTATCCCTCGTACGCCCCTTATAAACGACTGCCTGACGGAAGGTTCCTTCATAAATAAAGCCCAAACGTTCCGCTGCTCGTCTTGATGGCAGATTAAGAGAATCACATTTCCATTCGTAGCGACGATAGTTAAGCTCCTCAAAGACATAGCAAGCCAAGAGATACTGGGCTTCTGTTCCTATCCGTGTCCTCCTGAGCTCTGGAGAAAAAGTGACAGCTCCTACTTCTATTACTCGGTTATTCTGGTCAATGCGCATGAGAGAAAAAGTTCCCAAGGCCTTACAAGTTGCCTTATCTATAATCACGTAGTAAAAACGGTTCTTACGAGCCAACATCTGATTTAAGATAGTAACCAGTTCCTCCATATCTGCCACTGGTTCCTGAAAAAGGTAGGTCCACATTTCCCGAGGTGTATCTGGACCATAAACAGCTAATAAATCCTCTACATGCTTTTCCACCGAAAGAGCCTCTACCCTAGCATAACGCCCTTCTAAGAAATCAATAGAAGGCAGTGCACCGGGTGTATAACCTTCCATTGACTCACCAATCATCTGACCATATTCATTTACTGGCATAGCTTTCTCCTTATTTTTATACTGAAAATACTATATCATAAATTACTCTAAATGGAAACTAGCACTCTCTTCAAACCTCATCCTCAACACTACATTAGTGATTCGTTTTCTTTCTTTTATCTTCTAAGGCTTGATTAATTCGTTGGGCGAGCTTGTGAGTTTGCCAGATCTGGTACAACCATATCAGTCCATAAATCAACAAGAAAAAGAACCAAAGCAAGGGACTCAACAATGCTGAACCCCAGCCAAAAAATAGGTAGGTCAATACTAGAATAGTAGCTGTCGCTAATAAATGAACTCCCACACGCATACTATAAGCAAGAAACTCTAGCTTTTCAAGGATTAAGGTCAATACCCCCATAATTCCACTCATCAAAAACAAAGCTAGAATATTTTTTGTCGTTGGTGCGGGATAGGTAATACCTGAATAAAACTGAGCCAATAACACCAAACTCAAATAAACAAAGGAGGCCGTACGCATTCCCGATACAAAATAAGCAATCAATCGCTTCATGATTTTCTCCTATAAACCTAGATAATCCATTAAGGACTTAACGTATTTCCGACTCACACTCGATTTGAGACCCCGAGTCATTTTAGCCATCATGTTCCCTGAAAAGCTATCCGATAATGACTCTAGATGGTCAATGTTTATAATTGAATGACGTGATATCTGTATAAAGTTACGCCGATTAATTCGATTCTGAAAGTTTGTCAATGTTTCCTTAGTTTTATAAATCCCATCTACCGTATAAATGGTCAACAAATTCTTATCGATATCTGCTAGAATAAGATCCTCAATTTTCACCATAACCAGATGATCATCCGTTCGAATAGGAATGACCACCTGATTGGTCGTTGAAAATTGTTCTAAATACTCCATGACCTCTCTTGCTTGGTCGGTTAACTGAGCCGCCTGAATTAAAATGTGTGGGTCTTTTTCTGAAAACTCTGTCTTCATTTCAAAACGAATCTTCATTTTCTCTCCAATACATCTTTATTTTCTCTTGCTAGACACTTTAACAAATAAAAGCCAAAGAAGAATAGCGACGAGACTGATAATAACTACTATAAAGTATGTTTCTTCCTTTGTCAATAGTTCTTGCCAGTTGATTTGGATTCCCATTTTTTCTTGAAATTCCTGTAACAGACTGTTATTTCCTGAAAATGCGGTCTCTAACCACTCTTTCATCAAGACTTGTCGATAGAGAGAAGCAATATAAGTTGCAGGGGTACATTTCATGAAAAACTGTGCAGAATCAGGTAATACTCCAATGGGGATATAAGTTCCTACTAAAAATCCAGAAGCAGTTCCCACTATCGTTGCTAGTTTACCAAGGCTATCTACAGATTGAAAACGGTAAATCAAGAGAACATTTACCAAACTTGAAATCAGACTGCTTAACAACATAATCAAAGCGATTTCCGGTAAATGGCTGATAACTGGGCTCTCTTTAAAATAAAAACTCATAACAGCATACATAAACACCTGCATGACAAAAGAAATGACAATACTACTGATTAGATAGGACGCCTGTAAGCCCCAGTTACCTAAATCTGTCAAGAAGAGATCTTGATCCACTTGATTTTCGCGGTCCTGAACCATTTGTTTAAGAGCTGTAAAACTGGTTGTCATCCCAGTCACAGCCAAGGTCCCACCCATCAGCCAGTTATTTAAAAGGTTCGTACTATTAGGGAGTTGGGACCAAGAATCTGTCAAATTCTTCTGCAAAAAAATGATATAAAGCAGGAAGGAAATCAATGCCCCCAATAATGAGAAAAATACTCCTGAACGATTACGAAAATATAAGATAAAATTCCGTTTCAATAAAGCTAACATTAGCGAACCTCTCTTCCTGTAAGTGCAATAAAGGCATCATCCATGGTACCTGGGCGAAACTCAAAATAATCAATTTCTTCTCGAACTTTTGCCAAAAATTCAATAGCTTCCAGTGACGTTCTTGGATAAAAAAGATATTCCAACTTATTTTCTTTCTCTACTACCATTCCAGTCCGTAGCAATTTTTCTAAATCGGTTATTTCTTTAAAACGAATTTTTAGGATATTAGATGCATACTGACTTTTAATCTTAGTCGCAGAACCTTGCGCAATCACTTTCCCATGATCAACGATATAGATCTGATCCGCTTCATCCGCTTCATCCAAATAATGAGTCGTTAAGATAATAGTCATCCCTTCATCCTTTTGTAGTCGATACAGAAGATCCCAGATGGATTTGCGAGTCTGAATATCAAGACCTGTCGTTGGTTCATCCAAGAAAAGAATATCTGGTCGCGAAAGAAGAGCACGCGCAATATCAACCCGACGTTTTTGTCCACCTGACAAAGTCCCATATAGTTGTTTCTGGAAAGCAGTCAAGCCCAGTTGATGGATCAAATCATCCACACGACTTGCTGCAATCTCCTTATACTGTTGAGCACGAATCGTGAGATTTTCCCTAACCGTTAACATCTCATCTAGTACACTAGCTTGAAAAACAACTCCGATTTTCGTATTTGGCGCATAGCGAATCTGACCTTGTGTCGGCTTTTTCAAGCCGATTAACATGGAAATAGTGGTTGATTTACCTGCACCATTGGGACCCAAAATAGCATTGAAACTTCCTTTTTCAAACTCTAACTGAATATCATCGACAGCCATATGAGTGCCGTACCGTTTAGTCAAATGTTTAGCTTGTAAAATCATATTTCTTTCCTCCTTTTATCTCACTAGTTTAACAAAAATAATGACAGAAAAATCGACTTTTTAGATAAGTGGTTAAAATAAAAGGTTAAGTGGTGAGATGATGGAAACAGAATTATATTTTTCATTTAAAAATCCTCCAGATTCTACTCTGAAGGATTCATTTCTTATTTCACAACAATATTAACGAGTTTATTCGGTACCGCAATCACTTTCACGATTTCCTTACCGTCAATTTCTGCTTTGACTTTTTCATCAGCGAGAGCAATTTCTTGCAATTCTTCGCGTGATAGGTCTTTAGCAACCATGAGTTTGGCACGAACTTTTCCTTTGATTTGGACAACGATTTCGATTTCGTCTTCAACTAATTTGCTTTCATCCCAAGTTGGCCAAGCTACATAAGAGATAGATTCTCCTGTTGCTGCAACTGTTTGCCAGAGCTCTTCTGCCAAGTGAGGTGCAAATGGTGCAATCAACTGAACGAAGCCTTTGGCGTAGTCTACATAAAGTTTGTCTTCCTTGTTGGCAGCGTTGACAAAGACCATAAGTTGGGCAATGGCTGTGTTGAATTTCAATGATTCTATTTGCTCTGTGACAGCTTTAACGGTTTCGTTGTAAACCTTGTCGAGAGAGCCATTGTTTTCTGCAACAATTTCCTTGCTTGTAATCAAACGGTAAACACGGTCAAGGAACTTACGGCTTCCTTCCAGACCTTCTTCTGACCAAGCGATTGAAGCATCAAGTGGCCCCATGAACATTTCATAGACACGAAGGGTGTCGGCACCGTATTGTTCCACCACATCGTCTGGGTTAACAACGTTCTTAAGCGATTTAGACATCTTAGCTGGTGCTTGCTCCAACTCTTCTCCTGTTTCCACATGGAAGAAAGAACCGTCACGTTTTTCAACCTTGTCAGTCGCCACAAGAGCCCCACGGTGGTCACGGTAGCTTGTTCCCAAAATCATTCCTTGGTTAAAGAGTTTTTGGAATGGTTCCTTAGTTGGAACAACACCGAGGTCATAGAGGAATTTGTGCCAGAAACGAGCGTAAAGCAAGTGAAGAACAGCATGCTCTGCACCACCCACGTAGATATCTACTGGCAACCATTGTTTGAGAAGATCCTCATCGGCCAATTTCTCAGTATTGTGTGGATCAATATAGCGAAGGTAATACCAGCTTGAACCAGCCCATTGTGGCATGGTGTTGGTCTCGCGACGACCTTTAACGCCATCTTCACGGGTCACTTCAAGCCAATCTGTCAAGTTAGCTAGTGGACTTTCCCCAGTACCTGAGGGACGGATGTCCTTAGTTACAGGCAAGACAAGTGGCAATTCACTTTCAGGAACAGCTGTTGAAGTTCCATCTTCCCAATGAATGATAGGAATTGGTTCACCCCAGTAACGTTGACGGCTAAAGAGCCAATCGCGGAGACGGTAGGTAACCTTCTCTTGACCACAGCCTTTTTCTTCCAACCAAGCCACGATCTTAGCAATCGCTTCTTCTTTGTTGAATCCATCTAGGAAGTCTGAATTGACATGAAGACCATCCTCTGTATAGGCAGCTTCTTCAACGTTTCCACCTTTAAGTACTTCGACGATTGGAAGGTCAAATTGTTTGGCAAATTCCCAGTCACGTTGGTCATGAGCTGGCACAGCCATAACGGCACCTGTACCGTAACTAGCAAGAACATAATCCGCAATCCAGATTGGGATTTCCTTGCCATTGACAGGGTTGATGGCATAAGCACCGGTCCAAACACCAGTTTTTTCTTTAGCAAGGTCTGTACGAGCCAAGTCTGACTTGAGGCTGGCTTGATGTTTGTAGTCTGCTACTGCCTCTGCTTGCTCTGAACTTGTGATTGAATCAACCAAGTCATGCTCAGGAGCCAAGACAGTGAAAGTCGCACCGAAAAGAGTATCAGGACGAGTAGTAAATACTGTGAATTCCTTATCTGTTCCCTTAACTTTAAAGGTTACATTGGCACCAGTTGATTTCCCAATCCAGTTGCGTTGCATATCCTTGATAGACTCCGGCCAATCTAGTTCATCTAAGTCATTGAGCAAGCGCTCTGCATAGGCCGTGATTTTGAGCATCCATTGGCGCATTGGTTTGCGGACAACTGGATAACCCCCACGCTCAGATGTTCCATCAGGAAGTACCTCTTCGTTAGCAATGGCTGTTCCCAATTCTTCAACCCAGTTTACCGGTACTTCCGCTTCATAGGCCAAGCCTTTTTCGTAAAGCTTAGTGAAAATCCATTGCGTCCACTTGTAGTAGTTTGGATCTGTTGTGTTAACTTCACGATTCCAGTCGTAGGAAAATCCAAGCGCATTGATTTGGCGTTTGAAGTTGGCAATATTTTCCGCTGTAAATTCTGCTGGGTCATTCCCTGTATCCATAGCGTATTGCTCTGCAGGCAAACCAAAGGCATCCCATCCCATTGGGTGAAGGACATTGTAACCTTGCGCACGTTTGTAACGGCTGAGAATATCGGTTGCAGTATAACCTTCTGGGTGACCTACGTGTAGACCTGCTCCAGACGGATAAGGGAACATATCGAGAGCATAAAACTTCGGTTTTGATGTATCTGTTCCTGTCTTAAATGTATGATGTTCTGCCCAGTAGCCCTGCCACTTAGGCTCAATTTCTTTATGATTGTAAAAACTCATGGTCTCTCTCCAATTTTGTGATGTTACTATTATACCATTTTTGAGGGAATTTGAAATGTGTTAAAAGAAAAAACTGTATACTGTATTTCATTAATTTTGATGGCTCTGAATTGCTCTATCACCCACTTTTTTATCCTATATGCGGGAAATCAAGAGCAAAACAAGAAGCTTATCTCTTATAACACAAAACACTAATTTTAGACCGAAGATACGACTGGAATGCTAATTAATGTATTTATAATAAATAGCCGACAACCTATGTCGCTTTTTGATTTATGAAGAACGTCGAATTCAATACGAGGATCAATAAAAGACTACCATTTGGAAAACAGTAGTCCTTATTGTTTATTTTGAATTTACATAGGCGTCTACAGCGATGATAGCTTGAGCAACATCTGAAGGCGAAATCTTAAACGGCATCTGATGGATTGTCTCACCCTCCATAGTTGCTTGTTTACCAACTTTTATTAAATCATCATATCCAACTTGATCTAAATGCATTTCTTTTAGAGTTGTTGGCATACCAATTTTTTTGTAAAACTCAATATACTTATCAAGTTCTTCTTTAGGTCTATTTTCCAATAATAGTTGTACCAAAGTTCCATAAGCTACTTTTTCACCATGTGTTAAATGATGAATGTCACCTGTCAATGCAGTAAAACCATTATGAATTGCATGCGCCGCAGCTAATCCTCCACTTTCAAAACCTAGGCCACTCAATAAAGTATTAGCTTCAACAATATTTTCTAATGCTGGTGTCACCACTTTAGCTTCACAAGCTGCCATAGCCTGTAAACCATCTGCAAACAGCGTTTCTTCACATTTCTTCGCAATTGCAACTCCAGCCAACGTTTGCTGTTGTCCCAACATAGTTTTTCCATTTGCCTGCATAACCGCACGCGCCTCAACCCAAGTTGCTAAACCATCTGCAATACCAGATGCTAATAAACGCTTAGGGGCTTGTGAAATAACTTTTGTATCAACCAAAACTAAATCTGGATTTTTAGAATAAAATAGATAATGATCAAATGCACCTTCATCTGTATAAATAACAGATAAAGCAGATACAGGTGCGTCGGTCGATGCAATTGTTGGAGCAATAATAACAGGCTTTTCAATTAAATCTGCAATAGCTTTTGCGCTATCAATCGTCTTTCCCCCACCAAGACCGATAATACTATCACAATTTTCTTTCTCAGCCAAGGCAACAACTCGATTGATTTCATTGTCAGAAGCTTCACCATTAAATAGCGTCAGAACAATATGGAAACCATACCTATGTAGGTAATCTTCAAATCGTTTTCCAACAATATCATAAACCAACTGATCGCATAATAGAATAGGACGATTTCCCAAATCCAAAATTGATTTGGCATTTTCAAACAAGGCATTTTCCCCCTGAATATATCTAGAAGGACTAGCAAAAATTCTCATATGTATCTCCTCTCTATCTAAATGGAACGACTATTTTGAATAACAAACCAATCGTCAGAAAAATCATCAACCGCCTTTTGGATAGATGGCATGGCGAAAGCTGATTCAAAAACATCTGCTCCTGCTGTAACAGCATGCGCACCTGCAGCTAAAGAATTATTTACTTGTGCTACATTTTTAAAGGATGCAGCTAAAATCTTACTAGGAGAGTTCTGTCTATCAATAGCAAGAGCTAATTGACGAATGACAGAATTTGAATCAATGTTCAGATTTTCCATCCTATTATAATATGGAGCTAGGTAATCCGCTCCTGCTTCGATAGCTAAGAATCCCTGAATAACCGTATAAATAGCTGTTGCAGTGATATGGTAGCCCTCTTTTTTTAGCACCTTTATTGCACGTAATCCAGCTGGAGTAACAGGTACTTTGATAAATACATCATCTCCTGCTTGTCCTCGAATTTCATGAGCATCCTTTAAGATGCCTTCAAAATCTTGAGAAATCACCTGAACATGAATAGAGGGTGCAGAGCCAATCAATTCTCTTACATCTTTGATTCGTTCAAAAAAATTAATAGAACCCTCTCTTTTTGCAATAGTGGGATTTGAAGTTACCCCAGCTAGCGGTAAAATTTCAGACCATTTTTTAATCTCATCTAAATTTAATGTGTCAAGCATAAATTCCATAAAAAGAACCTCTTTATTTTACAATGTATGCTCAGTACGTCCTATAATATCATCTTGGGTTGCCTTAGAAAGAACATTGAAGAATGCAGAGTATCCTGCAACACGAACAATTAAATCTCTGTGTTTTTCAGGATGTTTCTGAGCGTCAATCAACGTCTCTCTGGAAACAACATTGTATTGAATATGGTACCCATGTAAACGATTAAAGAATGTTCGTAACAAAGCAATTAGTTTTAATTTATCTTCTTCTTTGGCTAACGTTTGAGGATTTACTTTCTGATTTAAGAGAACCCCACCTACGATTTCATCTGTTGGTAATTTTGAAACAGATTTTAAAACAGATGTAGGGCCGTGTTGATCCATATTATGTGATGGTGAACAACCCTCTGCTAACGGTGTACCCGCGTTGCGTCCATCTGGCGTTGCTAATGTTCCACGTCCCTGCCCTACGTTGGCTGAGATAGAAGATGTTCCTGAATAACGAATTCCTCCAATAGGACCTCTTCCATAACGTGTATTAGGATATTTAGCAATTTCATCAACATAAATGTCATAAGCAGCAGTAACCAATTTGTCAGCATAATCATCATCATTACCGTACTTAGGTGCATCATGAATCAACATTTCTTGAATGACCTTACCTTCTTCCCCGGCATAATCTGTTTCCAGTGCATGCCAAAGCTGACTTGGGCTTATACGTTCTTCCTCAAATACCAATTTTTTAATTGCAGCTAATGAATCCGACAAATTTGCAATTCCAACTTGCAAACCTGATATATAATCATATACTGCTCCACCTTCTTTAAGGTGTTTTCCACGACCAATACAATCATCAGTCAATGCTGAACATAGAATATCAGGAACTTCTCGTTCCAATGATAAATCAATAGAATTTTCAACAATAACACTCATTCGTGTCAAATATCTTAGTGTTTTATCCCAAGCATTTTCTAATTCAGAAAAGTTCTTCATATCCTTAAAATGACCAAAGCTTGGTGCAAACCGTTTACCCGAAGCCGGATCAATTCCATCATTCATCGTGATAAGTAGAACCTTAGGGAAGTTCATATAACTCATACCTGTGCAACGATAGCCCCATTTCCCTGGAACTGCCGTTTCAACACATCCAATGGCACTGTAATCATAAGCATCATCTTCCAATACTCCTTTTGCAATAAAAGAAGGAATAATAATCTCATCATTATTAAATGCAGGCATACCAAAACCAAGTTTCATCACTTCAATACACTCATTCATGAAACGAGCATCTAAACCTGCATGGTAACGTACAGTTAGATTAGGTTGCGGTAGATGGGTTTGTGCAACTGATTTTAATACCAAATAAGATAATGGGTTAACAGCATCCTTCTTATCTCGAGTCTGTCCACCAATGGTAACATTTTGATATAAAGGACTTCCTGCTGAAGAAAATGTATGTGCTTGACTGCGAACCTTATTAATTGTAATTGTCTTAATCCAAAGATTTGTCAGACGTTCAACAATGCTATCTTCTGTTTCTTTACCACTTTCTAAATCAGCCTTCATATATGGATACATATATTGATCAAAACGACCATATGAAAGAGAGTGGCCATTAGATTCAATTTGTAAAATACATTGAATAAACCAAACTGATTGAATAGCTTCTGCAAAAGTAGTTGCCGGTTCATATGGGACTCTAGAGCAAATATCTGCAATCTCAAGTAATTCTTTCTTACGTTTAGGATTTGCATTTTCGGCTAAATTTTTAGCAAGAGCAACAAAGCGATTTGCATATACTTTAATAGCATCGATTACGATAAATATAGAGTCGTAAAAATGATATTTATCAATACTTGCTGGATCTGTTAAATCTAGAGCTGCTTTTGCTTTACGAGCTCGCTCTTCAAAACCTCTTAAACCAAATTGCAACAGTTTCTGATAGTTAACTGCTAAGTGAGCATCTCCAGAATTCATCTTACCTTCCATACCGAAGAATCCTGTTTCCATATAAACAGACACTTCTTCAGGTAACAAGGCACCAGCTCTAGCACGTAAATTATTATTTTCCCAAAACGGAGCAATACTTCTAAGTTGTTCTTTTGTTTCTTCAGTAATATAGAAAACATCTCCATCACGCTTTTCAAAAAGATCCAACTCATTGAGAACAAATTCTAGCGTATATTCTGGAAAAATAGGAGCATCTTTATTGGAAGAAGCTTGATTTCCCGCAATCATAGATTCTTCTTCGATATAGATAGTCATATTTTCCAAAATTTCTTTCAGCATATAGGCGCGTTTTAGGACATTAGGTTGTTCCTTATATCGATCATAAGCGCGTGTTGCTAGAACCGCTCTCTCAGCATCAATATAAGGTTTTTTATTTAAAACATCTTCTCGATATTTGTTCATCCTTTCAGTAAGGCTACCAAAATATTCTGTCTTAATTGTCGTTCTTGCTACTTCTTTATTTACCATAATAAGCACCTTTCTTTCGAAAATATTTTTGTTTCTTTCGAAAATATAATACCTGGTTTTTTAGAAAATTTCAAGCTTTTAACTAGAAAAACTTTAACTCTCTAATTTTTAGCACAAATGTGTGTGTTTAATGATAATACACAAATGTTTTTTTAGAATTATCATGCTTCATTCTGACAAGCTAAACGATCCTGTACTTTAAAGAATGGGAAATAAACTAATGTAGACATCGCTAATATCACCAGCTGAGTAATAACTCCTTGCCATCCACCAACCATAAATCCTGATATAATAGCTGGGGTGCTCCAAGGTAATGTAACTCCTGAAAATGGCTGCATGAAACCTGTTGCAATAGCTCCATATACTATAACAGCTGCAAGTACAGGAACAAGAATGAAAGGTACAAACATAACTGGATTCATGACAATCGGAAATCCAAATACAACTGGCTCATTTACGTTAAATATTGCTGGAAAAGCTGCTACTTTCCCTAACGCTTGGTACTGTTTAGATTTTGATGCAAAAAGCATCGCAACTACAAGTCCAAACGTAATCCCTGAACCAGATAGAATTAAAAATGAATCTAAAAATTGTTGAGTAACAATATGTGCACCATTTTCTAATGATAGATTCCCAGAGGCTAACATAGCTTTATTAGCATCAAGATTAGATAAAAGCAGAGCTGTCACTACTCCATTTACTACCGATTGTCCATGAACACCAAACCACCACAAAAATGATATAAAGAATGCAATTCCAATTGCACCATACAAAGATCCAGTTAAACCTTGCAATGGAACTTGAATAGCAGAATAAATCATTTCTATGAATGTTCCGCCATTAGTCAATGAGCTCGCTAAAATATATACAATCATAGAAAGTAAGAAAATTACAAATGCTGGAATCATTGCTTCAAACTGTTTCGCAATAGCTTGTGGAACTTGTTCTGGCATCTTAATAACAATTTTTCTCTTTATAAAGAAGGTATAAATGCTTCCTACTACCAAACCTATAATGATAGCACCGATAATTCCTTGACCTCCAAACCAAACTTTACTAATAGCATCCCCAATTGCCTCACCTTGTTTAGGGATATAAGATGATCTTAGCAAAATAAAGAATGCAGATACAGATAGAACCCCAGCTGGCAAAGCCTCTACTCCGCTATTCTTAGCATAAGAATAGGCAATTGAAAAACAAGAAATTAGACCCATAATCGCAAAAGTTCCTGAATATACTTGCATAAACGGCTCTGTCCAATTTGCTCCAAATACACTAGCAATGCTCTTGTTTAATCCTTCAAATGGCAATTGTCCCATAATCAAGAATAAACTACCAACTACTGTCAATGGCAAAATTGCTAACATACCATCTTTTAGAGCTATAATACCACGCATATTCACAAACTTCATCATAGGTGCAATGATTTTTTGAACATCCATCTTTGCCATAATAAATCTCCTTTTCTTACCCACTAATCAAAGATAGGGCCAAATCTAATACTTTTTTCCCATCTAACATACCATAGTCCATCATCGGAATAACAGCTATCGGAACATCACACTTATCACAAATTTCTTTTGATTTATCTAATGTATAAGCAACTTGAGGCCCCAACAGTGCAACATCTAAATTTGGGGCATAATCCGCTAATTTAGACTGAGAAAACGCCTCTATTTCTGCCTCAACTCCACTAGATTGCGCTGCAATTTTCATATTATTTACAAGCATACCAGTAGAAAAGCCTGCTGCACAAAACAAACCAATCTTCACCATTATATTTTCCTCCTCTATGTTAATACTCTAGTATTATTTTTTGTGAAGTTCTTTTCTCAAACTAATAATTTCTTTGATTAAATTAATCTCCGTCATACTAGTCATGAGATGATCTTGTGAATGAACAAAGAGAGCTGTTATTTCTGTCTTTGTACCAGACGCTTCCTGTGCCAAGAATTTTGTTTGTAGATTATGGGCTTCTAATAAGGCTGCATCAGCTAACTGGATTTCTTCTTCACATCGTTCACATGTACCGTTTTTTATATAATCTAACGCTTTATAAATATGTTGTTTCGCATCGCCAGCATATAAAATTAAACCCATGATAATTTGATCTGGAACAATAATTTCCATAAATTCCTCCTCATTTCACTATGTAAAAAGCTTTTTCATTTGAAATTTTAAAATTTTCTTTTGTAACTATAGAATACAACTACATAATAAACTTGTCAATCTAAAGACAACAAATAAACTATTTTTATTTATATAAGCACAAATGTGCAATTGATTAAAAAGAAAAAACGATAAACTGATATCAGTCTATCATTTTCACTCGCATAAAATATTTCGAAAAGAAAAATCACCATCTTCTTCTAAAACTTTTAAAATTGTATTTTTATCTGTAATCAGATGATTTACTAGATTAGCACGCAATACAGAAAGAATCGCAGATACTTTCGTATCACCATAAGCAACAGCTAAACTTTGAGGAATATTTTTTAAATCTTCCAAAGAGATTGCTATCGTTCTTTCCTGTAAGTTCTCATAAACTTCTTTACCTTTTGAATCAAAGAATCGACAACAAATTTCCCCTACAGTTTTAACTTTTGTCAATTCTTTAAAGTCATCCTCTGTAAGCATGTCTAACCATTGATGTTTTCCTTTATTACTAAAATCACCAATCCCAACCACAACTATATCTAAATCTTTCCAACTATTTTTCAAATCTTCAAAATATCTTGATTGCAAAATACCATCTGCTAACAATTTATTTTCTTGCACAATTGTTGCATTCATAAATGTACACTCTCCATGAAATTTTCTAGACATTTCATAAATCAGTGTATTCACATGGTATTTAGCGTGTATGTGACTAGGACCACCTGCTAGAGGATAGAAGTGAACATTTCGAACACTTTTGCTGTGGATTAAATCTACTAAATTACTTAAACTTTTTCCCCAAGAAAAGCCAATTTTCATATTATCATCAATTAAATTCCTAAGGACACCTGCTGCAACTTGAGAAATTCTTTCAGATAAAATTGTTGGATTGTCATCAAATTCATTTGGAATAATTTCTAAACTTTCCAGACCATATTTTTCTTTTACATAATTTTCCAACTTAAACATATTGGTATCAAAATTCTCTATTTCAATTTTAACAATTCCTGCATTCCTTGCTTCTGTTAACATTCTACTAATAGAGGTTCTATAAATTCCTAATTTTGCTGCTATTTGTGACTGATTTAAGTTTTCAATATAATACAGATAAGCAATTTTAGAGAGCAGTTTATTCCTATCTTGATTCATACACTTAACCTCTTACGAAACTACCTTAACCATTATCCCAGCATTTTCTAATGTAGCTATATTTTGTTTAGAAAGTTTTTCGTCTGTTATTACTTCATAGACTTGACTTAAAGCAAATCTTCTTACTGTACCCCTTTTATCAAATTTACTTGAGTCAGTTAGCACAATGACTTTATCCGACGCTGCTGAAATATATTGAACTACCTCACTGCGCATTAAATCTTTTCCTGTAAAGCCCATCTCTTTATCGTAGCCATCTGTCCCAACAAAAGCTTGACGCACATGAAAAGTCTGTATCATTTCTTTTAATAAAGGTCCTACGGTAACCTGTGAATCTTTCTGAAACTCTCCACCAAGAACAATAACACGACATGAATCATAACCTCTTACAAAATTTGCTATAAAAAATGAATTTGTTACAATAGTGACATTTCTTTTTTGCTTGCAAATTTCCTCAGCAAGTAAAGCACAGGTTGAACCAGATTCTATCATTATTGTTTCATTATCTGATACCAATTTTACTGCTTCTTGAACAATTTTTCTCTTAATTTCATAATTAATTGACAAGCGTACATTTAAGTCATCTCCACTATTTAACACAGCATATCCATGCTCTCTGTGTAATAAGCCTTTTGACTCTAATTTATCTAAATCTTTTCTAATCGTTACTTTCGATACATTTAATTTTTCCGATAATGTATTAACATCAATCTTTTCATATTCTGATACTAATTTAATAATTTGTTCCAATCTTTTCATTTTACACCTCCGTTTTATTCTACCAAAATAAAAAGCAAAAAACAACAAATTAAACTTTCGTTCGTAATTGTTTTTCTTTCGTTTTTGTGATAGGATAGAATTATAAAGAGGAGGAACTCTTATGGAAATATCTAAAGGAATTATTTTTAATATTCAACACTTTTCAATTCATGACGGTCCGGGTATTCGTACAACTGTTTTTTTAAAAGGATGTCCTCTGCGCTGTCCATGGTGTTCTAATCCTGAATCTCAAAGAATGAAACCTGAAAAAATGAAAGATGCTCAACGAGAAAAATTCACTTTAGTAGGTGAAGAAAAAACTGTAGAAGAAATTATTACAGAGGTATTAAAAGATAAAGAATTTTACGAAGAATCCGGTGGAGGTTTAACTTTATCAGGGGGTGAAATATTTGCTCAGTTTGAATTTGCTAAAGCCATCTTAAAGTCAGCTAAAGAACATCACATACACACTGCCATTGAAACTACTGCCTTTGTTGATCATGAAAAATTTGTTGATTTAATCCAATATGTGGATTTTATCTACACAGACCTAAAACATTATAATTCTATAAAACATAAAAAAGTGACTGGAGTTTTTAATCAAATGATTATTAAAAACATTCATTATGCTTTTTCTCAACATAAAACTATCGTTTTAAGAATCCCAGTTATCCCTGATTTTAACAATAGTTTAGAGGATGCAGAAGAATTCGCTACTCTATTTAACTCATTAAATATCGACCAAGTTCAACTACTCCCTTTTCATCAATTTGGTGAAAACAAATATCGTTTATTAAATCGGAAATATGAAATGGATGGAGTCAACGCACTTCATCCTGAAGATCTTATTGATTATCAAAAGGTATTTCTGAACCATCATATTAATTGTTATTTCTAGTTCATTTCCTTGAAATGCTCTAGCTATTTGCAGATAACAAGCATCTATAATACATACTTAACTTTTCAAAAGGTTTAGCTAAAAAATTTTAGCCAAACCTTTTCTATTTTACCTTGCTCTAGAATTTTTAAACTGCTATACTTATAACAGAAAACCCTTCCAAGGAGGTAGCGGATGTCTCATTCCTTTAAAAAATCTCTCCAAAAAGAAATTCTCCATAGAAGCTCTATCGCAGCCTTTATGACCTCTCTTTTACTACTCATTTTACTTTTTGGTTTTTCCTATTTTTTACAAAAGCAACAACTCTCCAAAGACACGAGACAGATTGTCAAACAAGTTCAAGAGATGAAAGAAGCAAATAATGAGCTCCTGACCACTATGAACTATAAAATGATTCCTGGATTTTTGGATGGCAAACACACAGAGAGAGAAGTCTTTAGCTTATTTTACGAGACAAAAGCTAAATTAAAACTTAGTTCTGACCTCATTATCCTAAGTGATACAGGTGAATTACTATTTAGTACCAATCGCAATCATCAAGAAAGTATTTTATCTCCCTACTATCTAAAACTGCTCATTCAAAATCCTTCTCAAGAAAAAGTTACAGAAAAAATTGCACTCTCTTCAGATAAGCAACATTACACACTCTTTATCAAACCACTACTTCAAAACCAACGAGTTATAGCCTATACGATTGCTTTCGTAAATGAGAATGATTTCATCTCAAGTTTCCCAATGATAAATTCTAAATACATCATTACCGATAGCTTTGGAAATATGTTTTCCAACAATACAAACCAGTTCACTCGCTCCACTCTTGAAAAATTTGATGAAAAACTCCTACACTCTCGTACCCACTGGTATGAGAATGAACCGCTTATTGTTCAAAAAGAAAAAGTCGGTGCTATTTTTTCAATCTATACTTTTCAATCCTTTTTTCCTATTCCTAGCTTACTCGGCCTAGCCTCCATTCTCACCTTATGTATATTCTTCCTCTACTTCTGGCAAGCAAGACGAATTGCTCATAAGATTGCTACACACAACGCTGTTCCTATTGAAAGCTTAGTTTACCAACTTCAAGAAATTCCCAAACAAGCAGAAAAAAGACTTTCTCTACAAACAGGTGATGAGTTTGAATTTATGGCCGAAAAAATTAATAATATGTTGTATGAATTAGATCAACTTCATCAGAAAATGTTGACCATCGAAAAAGAAAAGTGGATTTTTGAAAGAAAAATGCTGGAAGCTCAGTTCAATCCTCATTTTCTCTACAATACGCTTGAGACAATTAAAATTACTTCTTTAATGGATGCAGCTCTCACACAAGACCTGATTCAAAATCTCACGCGCATTCTTCGCTACAGTATCACCGATTTAGAAAAAGAAACAACCATTTGCCAAGATTTAAAGATTATAGAGGATTACCTTATTATTCATAAGATTCGTTTCGAGCACTTTTCCTATGATATTGTCTGCCCAGAAACTATCGATAATCAACCTATTCCTAAACTTTTCTTGCTTCCTCTAGTAGAAAATGCTATAAAATATGGGATGCAATACCGTATTGATCTTCATATTGATATCCAAATTACCTTGGAAGCAGATTCTCTAACTTTTTTAGTCAAGGATAATGCTGGAGGACTCACAAAACAAGAGCGACTCGCTATTTTAGACTCTTTAGAAAGCCCTCATACCCAGCATGGCATCGTTAACAGCTATAAACGATTGAGCAATTTCTTTTCTGATGTCCAGCTAGATTTAGGAGTCAATCGCCAAGGAGAAACTTGGGTCAAATTTATAACGAAAGGACTAACTCATGTTTAAGCTCATTATCGTAGAAGACGAACACCTCATTCGAAAATGGCTAGAGATTGCCGTAGACTACTCTGCCTTAGGTATCCAAGTAGTAGGAACTGCCAGTCACGGTCAAGAGGGAATGAAACTCATCCAAGAAAAAGAACCTCATATTGTCTTAACAGACATCACAATGCCAATTATGGATGCTTTTATGATGTTCGAAGCCACTCGTACTCTCTCCTATGAAAAAGTTATCTTATCAGGTTATAACGATTTTCAAAATGCCAAAAAAGCCATGCAATATGGGGCAGTTGATTTCTTATCCAAACCAATTGATACCAAGGAGTTGACAGAATGTCTTCAAAAAATTGTTTTGCGATTACGAGTTAGCACTCGTCAAGAAACTCCTTTTTTAGAAGAATATCAAACTTTACTTACCTCTATCCAACAAATTGATACACAAAACCAAATCATTCAGCAAATTCTTGAATTTGTTCATCAACACTACTGTATGCACTTTACCATTTCTAGCATTGCAGAGAATCTAGGGTATAGCGAAAGTTATCTATATAAGGTTATCAAAGAAGACTTCCCAATGACGCTAAATGAATATATCTTACGCTACCGCCTCAAGCAAGCTATAGATAAAATGGCTGAATCCCCCAATTCCCCCCTAAGCGATATCTCTGAACAAATTGGATTTTCAGACTATAAATATTTTGCAAAAGTTTTTAAAAAGTATCTCCATATTTCTCCAAAAGAATTAAAACTCATGGATAAAAACCATTGATGTAAAAGGATTGCTCAGCTCAGGCAATCTTTTTATTTTGTGCTTTTACCCAATGAAAATCAAAGTGCTAACTACTCAAATCATAGCTTTGAGATTGCAGATAAAGCGACGTGTTTTGAAGAGTATTACCATCAAAATCTCAGCTACAATTCACCCATCCTTGCTCTAGGAACTCATTTCCTATTTTTCGTTTTAGATTTCTTTAAGGTTTTTATTATATTCTGTAGGACTCTACAATTTAAAAACATTAATAATCTAGGTAGAGAAAATGTTCGTAAAAAAGGAGATACTTATGAAAAAAATACTATTCTTTCTCTCTTTTAGCTGGATATTCCTTTCTTTATCAGGATGTTCTTCTCCTATAGAAGCGGAAACTAGCTCTGAAAAAGATTCAGATAACACTTTGGTTGTCTACTCGCCTAACCCTGAAGACCTTATCGAAGAGACAATACCTGCCTTCGAAGAAAAATATGGTATTAAGGTTGATTTAGTACAAGCCAGCACGGGTGAATTGTTCAAAAAAGCTGAGGCCGAAAAAGAATCCCCTGTAGCTGATGTCATTTTTGGAGGCTCCTACGCCCTCTTCTCTTCTAACGAAAATCTTTTTGAACCTTATATTTCCCAAGAAAACGACCAGATAATCCCTGAATATCAAAATAAAACAGGATTCTACACACCTTACACACTGGATGTCAGTGTCATCATTGCCAATTCATCCCTTACAAAAGATATTAAAATTGAAGGCTACAATGATCTACTCAATCCTAAATTAAAAGGAAAAATTGCTACTGCTGATCCAAGTAATGCTTCTAGTGCCTTTGCTCAATTAACAAACATGCTTGTAGACCAAGGTGGATACGAAAATGAACAAGCTTGGACCTATGTAAAAAATCTATTTACCCTAGTAGATGGAAAGATTGCATCTAGTTCTTCAAATGTTTACAAAGCTGTCGCCGATGGGGAAATGGCTGTTGGACTCACCTATGAAGATCCTGCTTTAAAACTCTTAAATGATGGGGTTGATGTAAAAGTCATTTATCCAAAAGAAGGAACCGTCTTTTTACCTGGTAACGCAGCTATCGTCAAAAATGCCAAACACATGGAAAACGCTAAGAAATTTATCGATTTCCTCCTTTCTCAAGAAATCCAAGATAAGCTAGGAACTGAAACAACAATCAGACCCATTCGTAAAAATGCTAAAACCAATAAAAATATGAAGGCTATGACAGAAATCAAGATTGCCACCGAAGATTCCGATTATGTCATTAAAAACAAATCCGCTATTCTTAAAAAGTACAATGATATTTTCACAGATATTCTATCTAAAAAATAAAATTTGATTTCCCAATGATTAACTGTCGCACCCTACTATAAAATCAAAAAGATTGCTTCCGTTTTTGTAGAGAATTTTACTCTAATAGAATAGAATTATCGGTTTTAAAAACGCTTACATTATTTTAAAATAAACTTAAATAACATAACGGAGGTATCCATCATGAAAAAGAAATGGATGTATTATGCTGCTTGCGGACTAGCTCTTTTTGGTCTTGCCGCTTGTTCTTCTAGTGAATCTGCCGATGACAGTTCATCTGATAAAGGAGACGGCGGTTCGCTAGTCGTTTATTCACCAAACTCAGAG
The DNA here is from genome assembly GCF_026782895.1 of Streptococcus mitis. Classification (GTDB taxonomy): domain Bacteria; phylum Bacillota; class Bacilli; order Lactobacillales; family Streptococcaceae; genus Streptococcus; species Streptococcus mitis_CB. The sequence continues at coordinate 193,725 of NZ_JAKUXJ010000002.1, read as the reverse complement.
GGCTTAATTGGAGCAACTATTCCCGCCTTTGAAGAAAAATACGGTATTAAAGTAGAACTGATTCAAGCTGGTACTGGAGAACTTTTCAAAAAACTAGAGTCAGAAAAAGAAGCTCCTGTAGCCGATGTTATCTTTGGTGGTTCTTATACACAATATGCTACCCACGGAGAACTCTTTGAAAACTATACTTCAAAAGAAAATGATAATGTTATCAAAGAATATCAAAACACAACTGGCTACTCTACTCCTTATACACTAGATGGTAGTGTTTTAATCGTCAATCCTGATTTAACGAAAGGCATGAACATCGAAGGATATAGCGACCTTCTCAAACCTGAACTAAAAGGAAAAATCGCAACTGCTGACCCAGCAAACTCTTCTAGCGCCTTTGCTCAATTAACAAATATGCTACAAGCTCAAGGTGGTTACAAAGACGATAAAGCTTGGTCTTATGTAAAAGATCTCTTCACACTTATTGATGGTAAAATCGGTTCAAGCTCATCTGGTGTCTATAAAGCAGTCGCTGACGGAGAAATGGCTGTTGGTCTCTCTTATGAAGATCCAGCAGTTAAACTCTTAAATGACGGAGCTAACATTAAGGTAGTCTATCCAAAAGAAGGAACAGTCTTCCTACCTGCTAGTGCTGCTATCGTTAAAAAAGCTAAAAATATGGAAAATGCCAAGAAATTTATCGATTTTATTATCTCTCAAGAAGTACAAGATACACTTGGTACAACCACTACTAACCGTCCTGTTCGTAAAAATGCTAAAACGAGCGAAAATATGAAACCAATTGACAAAATCAAAACACTCACTGAAGATTATGATTATGTCATCAAGAATAAATCAGATATCGTTAAGAAATACAACGAAGTCTTTACAGATATCCAATCTAAACAGTAAAAGAGGTTCACTATGAGTGAGATCAAAATTATTAACGCCAAAAAAATCTACCACGATATCCCTGTTATTGAGAATTTGAACATTACAATTCCAAAAGGAAGTCTCTTTACCCTTCTTGGACCTTCAGGATGTGGAAAAACGACTCTTCTTCGTATGATTGCAGGTTTCAACAGTATCGAAGGTGGAGAATTTTACTTCGATGATACAAAAATAAATAATATGGAACCCAGCAAACGCAATATCGGGATGGTTTTCCAAAACTACGCTATTTTCCCGCATTTGACTGTCCGAGACAATGTTGCTTTTGGTCTTAAGCAAAAGAAGGTTCCAAAAGAAGAATTGATTCAACAAACCAACAAGTATCTTGAACTCATGCAAATTGCTCAATATGCGGATCGAAAGCCCGATAAACTCAGTGGTGGACAACAACAACGTGTCGCCTTGGCACGTGCCTTAGCTGTTAATCCAAGTGTTCTCCTCATGGACGAGCCGCTTAGTAACCTAGATGCCAAACTTCGCTTGGATATGCGTCAAGCCATTCGAGAAATCCAACACGAAGTGGGAATTACAACCGTTTATGTGACCCACGACCAAGAAGAAGCCATGGCTATTTCAGACCAAATTGCTGTTATGAAAGATGGGGTGATTCAACAAATCGGTCGGCCAAAAGAACTCTATCATAAACCAGCTAATGAGTTTGTGGCTACCTTTATCGGACGCACAAATATTATCCCTGCCACTCTTGAAAAACGGAGCGACGGCGCTTATATCGTCTTTTCAGATGGCTATGCTCTTCGAATGCCAGCTCTTGATCAGGCTGAGGAGCAAGCCATTCATGTAAGCATTCGTCCTGAAGAATTTATCAAAGATGAATCTGGAGATATTGAAGGAACTATTAGCGATAGCGTCTATCTTGGACTAAATACGGAGTATTTCATCGAAACAGGATTTGCCTCAAAAATTCAGGTTAGCGAAGAATCAACTTTTGAAGAAGATCTACAAAAAGGCGATCGTATTCGTCTACGAATCAATACTCAAAAATTAAACGTCTTTTCTGCAGATGGTTCACAAAACCTGATAAAAGGAGTCAACCATGGAACGTAAAAAACTAAATATTTGGACAGCCTCCTCTTTCTTCATCTTTCTTACCTATCTTGTCTTTCTGGTTTATCCTATCGTTACCGTGCTCAAGCAAGCACTCATACATGAGGGACAATTTTCACTAGCTAATTTTGTCACTTTCTTTAGTAAAGCCTACTACTCTGAGACACTTGTCAACAGTTTCAAGGTTTCCATTACCGCTACTGTCACTTCCTTAGTTGTAGGAACCCTATTAGCTTATCTCTTTTCCATGTATGACTTCAAGGGAAAGAAATTTCTACAAATATTGATTATCATTGCTTCCATGTCAGCTCCTTTCGTGGGAGCCTACTCCTGGATTCTCTTGCTGGGACGAAATGGGGTCATCACAAAATTCATAACAAATACTCTTCATCTTCCAGCTATTGATATTTATGGATTCAAAGGAATTGTACTTGTCTTTACACTGCAACTATTCCCACTGGTATTTCTATACGTTGCTGGGACAATGAAAAGTATTGACAATTCTCTACTTGAAGCTGCTGAAAGCATGGGTTCCTTCGGATTTAAGCGTATCGTAACGGTTGTTTTGCCTCTCCTAGTTCCAACCTTACTAGCAGCTGCCCTACTTGTATTTATGAGAGCATTCTCAGACTTTGGAACGCCTATGTTGATTGGTGAAGGATATCGGACTTTCCCGGTCTTGATTTATACCCAATTCATTAGCGAGGTTGGAGGAAATTCTGCTTTTGCATCTGCTTTAGCAATTATGGCGATTATCATTGCCTTAGCAATTTTCCTTATCCAAAAATACATTTCAAATCGCTACAGTTTCAGTATGAATTCGCTCCATCCAATTGAGCCTAAAAAAACTACAAAAGGAAAAATGGCTGCCATTTATGCGACAGTCTACGGAATTATCTTGTTCTCTGTTCTACCTCAAGTCTACTTGATTTATACTTCTTTCCTAAAAACATCAGGTATGGTATTTGTCAAAGGCTATTCTCTAAACAGTTACAAGGTAGCTTTCAATCGTATGGGATCTGCTATTTTCAATACTATTCGTATCCCTTTGATTGCCTTAGTTCTAGTTGTCCTATTCGCAACATTTATCTCCTACCTAGCCGTTAGAAAACGAAATGTGTTTACAAACTTAATTGACAGCCTCAGTATGGTACCTTATATTGTACCAGGAACCGTTCTAGGGATTGCCTTCATTTCTTCTTTCAATACCGGTCTATTTGGAAGTGGATTTCTTATGATTACAGGGACTGCTTTCATCTTAATTATGTCTCTATCTGTCAGAAGATTACCGTATACTATTCGCTCATCTGTTGCTAGCTTGCAACAAATAGCACCAAGTATTGAAGAAGCCGCTGAAAGTTTAGGAAGTAGCCGTCTCAATACCTTTGCCAAGATTACAACTCCAATGATGCTATCTGGTATTATTTCTGGAGCTATCCTATCTTGGGTCACAATGATTTCAGAGCTCTCTACCTCTATCCTCCTCTACAATGTCAAAACAAGAACAATGACTGTAGCTATTTATACAGAGGTTCTTAGAGGAAATTACGGTGTTGCGGCAGCCTTGTCAACTATCCTGACTATTCTAACAGTGAGTTCATTACTCTTATTTATGAAAATCTCTAAAAGCAATAGCATTACACTTTAGTTTCCCCCATCAAAAACAGCCGAAAGGATTACCCTCGGCTGTTTTTTCTTATCTTGATATTCCTATCAAATCCTCAGTTCCTAGCAAGCAAGTCCAGACTGATTAAATAGAGGCTTCCTCCATCTTCTCACGTCCTAGTTCTCGGTAACTACGGTCGCCGACAACTTCTACGCTAAACTGGCCGTCCTCATATTCAAGTATCGTCACGCTACCATTATCTAGACCATGCGGATGCATACCATTAATTAGATAAACAATGGTTCCAATAGTCATTCCGTGGCTGACAACGAGGGCATTGCCCCCACCCTGCTCTTCCATTTCTTTGGCAATCGCTTCAAAGCCTTCCTTAATTCGGCCACTGAGTTTTTCCCAGCCTTCAGCCCAACCAGCTGTATCGACCTCTACCAAACCCTCAGCCAGTTCAGCATAAGACAATTGGTGAACGTGGTCCACATTAAAGATACGAGGAATAATGCCCATGAAAAGATCACCATCATAAGCTCCGTCAAAACTACCGAAACACCATTCTCTGATACGCTTGTCCATGCGATAAGGGATTTTTCCCTGCAAGCCAAGTTCATCAAGGATAATTCCCATTGTCTGAATGGTGCGCCCAGAATCACTCGAATAAGCACGCTCAAACTGTAGACCAGATTCGCGCAAACCGATTCCTAATTCTTGAATCCCTCGTTCACCTTCAGCTGTTAAGGGAGTATCGCTCCAACCTTGCGCGCGACCAATCGTGTTAAACATAGTCTTGCCATGACGTACCAAATACAATCGTACTTTTACCATTTTCCGTCCTCCGTTTGCTTCTATTATATCATGGATGATAAAACAAAAGCCACCCAGACAGGCGACTTTTGCAGGAGATTATTATGAAAAAGTTTAGGAGTTCTATTAAATAAAGATATTAGATGAAAATCAAATTCAAACTAAATACTTGTTATCTGTTTCAAATAATATTAGGAGGTCTTTATTTAATGATTATAGTATACACAGCTAACCTTAAATAGAACTTAAAATTTCTCCTATTTTCTTAATTTTTAAAACTATGAATTGGTGCTGGAATTTGTCCACCGCGAGAGATGAAATCGACAGACGAAGCCCCATTGACCTTCATAACAGGTGCAGTACCTAATAGGCCACCAAACTCAATCATATCGCCTTCTTTTCCTTTTGGAATAATACGAACAGCCGTAGTTTTCATGTTAATGACACCAATTGCAGCTTCGTCTGCAATCATAGCCGCAATGGTTTCAGCAGGTGTATCCTCCGGAATGGCAATCATATCCAAACCAACAGAACAGATAGCCGTCATAGCTTCTAGTTTTTCCAGATTAAGAGAGCCATTTTGCACTGCAGCAATCATTCCTTCATCTTCTGAAACAGGGATAAAGGCACCAGACAAACCACCAACTTGGTTGCAGGCCATGACTCCGCCCTTCTTAACTTGGTCATTCAAGAGAGCCAAGGCAGCCGTCGTCCCATGCGTACCAACTGTTTCTAGCCCCATTTCTTCAAGGACACGTGCAACAGAATCTCCAACAGCAGGAGTTGGCGCCAAACTCAAGTCCACAATACCAAACTCCACACCGAGTCTCTCACTGGCCATTTGACCAACCAATTGACCGATACGAGTGATCTTGAAGGCAGTCTTCTTAACTGTTTCGGCTACTACATCAAAGCTCTGTCCACGAACTTTTTCCAAGGCACGTTTTACCACACCAGGACCAGAAACTCCGACATTGATGATAACATCTGCCTCCCCAACACCATGGAAGGCACCCGCCATAAATGGATTGTCCTCAACAGCATTAGCGAATACAACCAACTTGACCGCTCCCATATCTGATAGATTAGCCGTTTCCTTGATAACACGTCCCATATCTGCCACAGCCGTCATATTAATACCAGACTTGGTTGAGCCGATATTGATTGACGAGCAGACCTTGTCCGTTTCAGCCAAGGCGCGAGGAATAGAATTGATGAGAATCTCATCTCCCTTTTGATAACCCTTTTGTACCAAGGCAGAGAAGCCACCGATAAAGTCCACACCAATCTCTTTCGCAGCCTTATCAAGAGCTTTTGCCAGAACCACATAGTCTGTCGCATCTGTCGCAGCCCCAATCAAAGAGATAGGAGTCACCGATACACGCTTATTAACGATTGGAATCCCCAACTCAGCCGCAATTTCATCGCCAACAGCTACTAAATTAGCTGCCTTGCTCGTAATCTTTTGATAAATTTTCTCCGCAGCACGATTGATATCTGGATCAATACAGTCCAAAAGAGAAATCCCCATGGTAATGGTTCTGATATCGAAGTTTTGCTCCTCAATCATGGCAATGGTTTCAGTAACTTGTCTAATATCCATGTGCACCTCCTAGATATTATACATAGCGTCGAAAATCGCTGCACTCTGAATATTGATTTTCACATTCAAAGTTTGCCCAAAAGTTTCAAACTCATTTCGCAGATAAGTAAAATCCTGCTTTTCATCACTTGAGACGACAGCCATCATCGTAAAATATTCATCCAAAACAGTTTGAGAGATATCGTCAATATTCAATCCTAATTCTGCAATTTTGCCAGAAACACCTGCAACAATTCCAGATTTATCTTTACCAACAACAGTTATAATCGCTTTCATAAGCAAACTCCAATTCTTCTTTTAATAGGAAACCTGAACATTAAACAGGATTCTTTTCAATAGTATAGCATAATTCTAACTAAAATACTCAAAAACGCCTGCTTACGAAGTTGTTCTTAAGAAAAAAACAATTTCGTAAACAAGCGTCTACTATCCCAACTTATGATGAGTGTTCCCGCTAGGACCGAGATCCTAGCGGTAGACCAGAGCTAGACTAAGAGCACAAGACTCCATCATCATAACACTCAACAAAATTGATGATTTTATACTAATTCGATGATCGCCATTGGCGCTGCATCACCACGACGTGGTTCAGTTTTAAGGATACGAGTGTATCCACCGTTACGTTCAGCATAACGAGGTGCGATTTCTGAGAACAATTTTTGAAGTGCTGTAGTAGAAGTGTACTTATCAGTTGCTTCATCATAGTTTTCAGATGCGATTTCATTACGTACGAAAGCAGCTGCTTGACGACGTGCATGCAAATCACCACGTTTACCTAGAGTAATCATTTTTTCAACAGTTTTACGGATTTCTTTAGCACGAGCTTCAGTTGTCACGATTGATTCGTTGATCAAAAGGTCAGTTGTCAAATCGCGAAGCATTGCTTTACGTTGTGAGCTAGTGCGTCCTAGTTTACGGTAAGCCATGTATTCCTCCTTTATTTATCTTTTAATCCAAGACCCAAATCAATGAGTTTGAGTTTCACTTCTTCCAAACTCTTGCGTCCAAGATTTCGTACTTTCATCATCTCTGCTTCAGATTTTTCTGTCAAATCATGCACAGTATTGATACCGGCACGTTTCAAACAGTTGTATGAACGCACAGACAAGTCCAGTTCCTCAATCGTACGATCCAAAATACGGTCGTCAGATTCAGTATCAGCTTCTTTCATCACTTCAGTTGACTTAGCAATCTCAGTAAGATTTGTAAACAAATCAAGATGTTCTGTCAAAATACGTGCTGAAAGCCCTAAAGCATCTTCTGGAATAATTGTTCCATTTGTCAAGATTTCAAGGGTTAATTTGTCAAATCCATCATTGCTACCTACACGAGCAGGTTCCACTTGATAGTTGACTTTGGTAACTGGTGTATAAATAGAATCTACAGCAAGTGTCCCAACTGGTGCATTATCTTTTTTATTTTCATCAGCAGGTACATATCCACGACCACTGTTAACAGTCATAGTCGCTTTTAGAGAAGAACCTTCACCGATTGTAAAGAGATAATGATCTGGATTTACAATTTCAATATCGCTATCTGTCAAAATGTCACCAGCTGTTACTTCAGCAGGACCTTCAACATCTAGTTCGATGATTTTTTCGTCTTCAACGTACGATTTCACTGCAATTCCTTTAATGTTCAGAATGATTTGCATCACGTCTTCACGAACACCTGGAACTGTGTCAAACTCATGTAACACACCATCAATGTTGATAGATGTCACAGCTGCTCCTGGTAGAGAAGCTAGAAGTACACGACGAAGAGAGTTACCAAGAGTTGTACCGTAGCCACGTTCAAGTGGTTCGATTACAAACTTGCCATAATCTTTATTTTCATCAATTTTTGTTATATTTGGTTTTTCAAACTCGATCATTTAGTTACTCCCTCTTAAACGAAAAGCAGTGTAATGCGATGATTATACACGGCGACGTTTTGGAGGACGAGCACCATTGTGTGGCACTGGAGTCACATCACGAATTGCTGTTACTTCAAGACCAGCGGCAGCAAGCGCACGAATAGCTGACTCACGACCAGAACCTGGACCTTTTACAGTAACTTCAACTGATTTAAGACCGTGTTCTTGTGCAGATTTAGCAGCAGCTTCAGAAGCCATTTGAGCAGCGAATGGTGTAGATTTACGAGAACCTTTGAAACCAAGAGCACCAGCTGATGACCAAGCAATTGCATTACCATGCACATCAGTAATCATAACAATAGTGTTATTAAATGTAGCGTGAATATGAGCAATACCAGATTCGATATTCTTTTTCACACGACGTTTACGTGTTGGTTTAGCCAAGACTTTTACCTCCTATATTATTTTTTCTTACCAGCAATCGCAACAGCTTTACCTTTACGAGTGCGAGCGTTGTTTTTAGTGTTTTGTCCACGGACAGGAAGTCCACGACGGTGACGGATACCACGGTATGAACCGATTTCCATCAAACGTTTGATGTTCAAGTTTACTTCACGACGAAGGTCACCTTCAACTTTGATTGCATCCACTTCACGACGGATAGCATCTTCTTGATCTGATGTAAGATCACGTACACGAACATCTTCTGAGATTCCAGCAGCAGCCAAAATTTTCTTAGATGTTGCAAGTCCGATACCATAAACATAAGTCAATGAGATTACTACGCGTTTGTCATTTGGAATGTCAACTCCAGCAATACGAGCCATGTTTTCTCCTTTCTATCTTATCCTTGACGTTGTTTGTGTTTTGGATTTGCTGGGCAAATTACCATAACACGACCATTACGACGAATAACTTTACAGTATTCGCAAATTGGTTTGACCGATGGTCTTACTTTCATTTCTTATCCCTCCAAGTTTTTCGATTATTTAAAGCGGTAAGTGATACGTCCACGTGTCAAGTCATATGGACTCATTTCGACAGTAACACGATCTCCCGCTAAAATACGAATATAGTTTTTACGAATTTTACCAGAAACTGTTGCTAAAATCTGATGTCCATTTTCAAGTTCAACCGTAAACATTGCATTCGGCATTGTATCAACTACTTTGCCTTCAACTTCAATCACATCGTCTTTTGCCACGCAAAAGCACCTCCATAAATTTCGATTCGATGCCTCTAGACACAGAGACAACAATTATAAGTCAGACTATCTCAGTATAACATTTGTAGCGGATTTTTGCAAGTGTGAAAAACGCTTTATTTCAAATTTGTCAATACTTTTTCGATATCTGAGAAGACATCATTGATATCTTGATTACCTTCGATGTCATGAACCAAACCTTTGGCACGGTAGTGAGCAATGATTGGTTCCCCTTGAGCAATATTTACATCCAAACGACGTTTGACTGTCTCAGGCTTATCATCTTCACGTTGGTAGTAATCTTCTTCTTTATAGTCAACTGGTGGGTTAAAGACCTTGTGGAAAGTTTCTCCAGTTACGCGGTGGATGATACGACCACTCAAACGTTCCAAGAGGCTATCTGGATTTACTTCAATGTTGATGACCCCTTCTAGTTCAATGCCAAGTTCAGCCAATGTTTTGTCCAAGGCATGAGCTTGTTCAATTGTTCGTGGGTAACCATCCAACAAGAATCCTGTTTCTTTAATATCATCTTGTGAAAGACGTTCTTTTACGATTCCATTTGTAACTTCATCAGGAACCAATTCACCCTTGTCAATGTATGACTTAGCAAGAACACCCATTTCAGTTTGATTTGCCATTGCAGCACGGAATATATCACCTGTTGAGATATGTGCAACATGGAATTGTTCTACAATTTTTGCTGCTTGAGTTCCCTTACCTGCACCAGGTAAGCCCATAATCAAAAGATTCATGATTTGATCTCCTTATTTTATTTTTAAATAGAAGCAAAAAGTCTTTTCACCCCTATTTAAAAACAAAATAGAAGAGGGGAGACCAAACTCTCACAAATGTTAGAGTTAAACCTCCACTCCCTCAGCATTTACTGACTCAGTAAATACTTTTATTCTGTTCTGTCCATGAAACCAACATACTTACGTTTCAATAGGTAACCTTCCAATTGTTTGATTCCTTCAATACCTGTAGAGATAATGATCAAAAGACTAGTTCCTCCAAAAGCAACTGCTTCTGAAAGTCCGAAAACATCTTTTGCTACGATCGGTAAAATCGAAATCACACCAAGGAAGAGAGAACCAACCGTTGCAAGACGACGAAGAAGTTTAGACATATATTCTTCTGTACCTTTACCAGGACGAACACCGTGGATATAGGCACCGCTCTTTTGTAGGTTCTCTGCCGCTTTTTCAGGATTAATCTGTACAAACGTATAGAAGAATGTAAAGAGAATAATCAATAAAGCATACATGGCAATACCAGTTGGTGAAGTTGTTGCCAGCATTTCTTGTGCTGTTCTTACCCAAGCCCAATCATGACCTGTAGCGCTCAAAAACTGAAGAATAGCCGCAGGCGCTGCAGTAATCGAACTGGCAAAGATAACAGGGATAACTCCAGCAGGGTTTACCTTCAAAGGTAGGTAAGAGCTAGATGGAGCACCTTGTGCAACCTTAGTATATTGGATTGGAATTTTGTATTCTGCTTGTTGAACATAAGTTGTAAAATAAATGATCAACAATACAGTAATAATCAAAATAATTACGAAAATGATAGATGAGTTGATACGGCTACTTGGGACGTTCACAAAGTAGTCCACATAGATGCCCTGAATCATCTCTGGAATTGATGCAACAATCCCGGCAAAGATAATCATAGAAACACCATTTCCGTATCCCTTATCTGTAATTTGCTCTCCCAACCAAGTCACAATCATACTACCAGCTGTTAAGATGATACCAATCATGATAAAGACTTGTGGAGTAAGAGCTGTTTTCAACAATTGAGCTCCAGCCAAAGTATTAAAACCAGCTGTAATCCCGATAGATTGCACAAAGGCTAGAACAAGAGCAATATAACGAGTAGCTTGATTTAATTTTCTTCGACCTACTTCCCCTTGTTTACCCCACTCTACAAACTTGGGTAAAATATCCATTTGCAAGAGTTGGACAACGATAGAAGCCGTAATGTAGGGACTAACACCAAGAGCAAAAACTGAGAAGTTTTTCATGGCATTCCCTGAGACCAAGCTCAACATGTTTAAGAAGGATAATCCACTTAAAGCATTCAAGCTATTGGCATTCACACCAGGAACTGTAATGCTAGTTCCGATACGAAAGACCAAAACGATAAAAATTGTAAATAAAATTTTTGATCGAACTTGCTTGACTTTAAGAGCTTCTCTTAATAATTTAAAAAACATAGGTCACCTCTCTTAGATGACTTCTACTGAACCACCTTTAGCAGTGATAGCTTCTTCAGCTGATTTAGAGAATTTAGCTGCTTTCACAGTCAATTTCTTAGTCAACTCACCGTTACCAAGAATTTTAATACCTGATTTTTCAGCTTTAACAATTCCTGCTTCGATAAGAACAACTGGAGTAACTTCAGCACCATCTTCAAAGACGTTCAATTGGTCAAGGTTCACAATTGCGTATTCTTTAGCGTTGATGTTAGTGAATCCACGTTTTGGAAGACGACGGAACAATGGAGTTTGTCCACCTTCAAAACCAAGGCGAACTCCGCCACCGCTACGAGCTTTTTGACCTTTTTGACCACGACCAGATGTTTTACCGTTACCTGATGAAGTACCACGACCAACGCGGTTACGTACTTTACGAGAACCTTCTGCAGGTTTCAATTCATGAAGTTTCATTTTTATTTTCTCCTCTTTTGTAAAATGCTAGCGCCGATAAAGGAGAAAAGGTTGTCTCCCCCATCAACTCGCCTATACGACGCCATCATAGATGACTATATCTAGTTTTAGGGGATGGTATAGTGCACATCCCCTAAAAATTCATTAGTTTACTTCTTCAACTGTTACTAAGTGAGATACTGCAGTGATCATACCACGGATAGCAGCGTTATCTTCTTTAATAACAGAGCTGTTCAATTTGCCAAGTCCAAGTGCTACAACAGTTTTACGTTGTGATGGAATGCGTCCGATTGGAGACTTAGTCAAAGTAATTTTAATTTGAGCCATTTTATCCCCTTTCTTATGCCAAATCAGAAACTGAAATACCACGAAGGGCAGCAACTTCTTCAGCGCGTTTCAATTGTTTCAAACCTTCAACAGTTGCACGAACAATGTTGATTGGAGTGTTAGAACCAAGTGATTTAGATGTAATATCTGCCACACCTGCCAATTCCACAACGGCACGAACTGCACCACCAGCGGCAACTCCAGAACCTTCTACAGCAGGTTTCAACAATACTTTAGCTCCACCGAATTCTGAAAGAACTTCGTGTGGGATTGTTGTTCCAACCATAGGAACTTCGATCAAGTTTTTCTTAGCATCATCTACTGCTTTACGGATTGCTTCTGGAACTTCTTGAGCTTTACCAGTACCAAATCCTACGCGACCGTTGTGGTCACCAACAACAACAAGAGCTGCGAAACGAAGACGACGTCCACCTTTAACAACTTTTGTAACACGGTTGACAGCAACTACGCGTTCTTCTAATTCAACTGCATTGTCTTTAAATGCCATTTTCTAGTGTCCTCCTATTAGAATTTCAATCCGTTTTCACGAGCTGCATCAGCCAAAGCTTTCACACGTCCGTGATATAGATATCCACCGCGGTCGAACACCACTTCTGAAATACCTTTAGCGTTTGCACGTTCTGCAACGAGTTTACCGACAGCAACGGCTTGTTCAGTTTTAGTTCCTTTTGAAACTTCTTTGTCAAGAGTTGAAGCACTTGCGAGCGTTACACCCGCTACGTCATCAATCACTTGAGCGTAGATGCCTGTATTAGAACGGAATACGTTCAAACGTGGGCGATCAGCAGTTCCAGAGAGTTTTCCGCGAACGCGACGGTGGCGTTTTTGGCGGAGTTTGTTTTTATCTGGTTTTGAAATCACAGTTTTCACCTCTTTAGTTTTAAATCGTGTGCTATGCACAAAGTTGGAAAATAGGTTGGTGGTTGAGAATCAACCACTCAACATTATTTACCTGTTTTACCTTCTTTACGGCGAACGAATTCACCAACGTAACGGATACCTTTACCTTTATATGGTTCTGGTGAACGAAGGCTACGTACGTAAGCAGCTGTTTGACCAACTACTTCTTTTGAAATTCCGCTAACAACGATTGTTGTTGGGTTTGGAAGTTCAAAAGTAATTCCTTCTGGAGCTTCAACTTCGTCTGGATGAGATTTACCAACAGCCAAAACAAGTTTAGATCCTTGAAGTTGTGCACGGTAACCAACCCCGCGCATTTCAAGTTCTTTCTTGAATCCTTCTGATACACCAACAACCATGTTGTTCAAAAGGGCACGAGTAGTTCCGTGGATAGTTTTCATTTCTTTTGAATCGTTTGGACGGTGAAGAGTTACTTCAGTACCTTCCACACGGATTTCAATATCTTTTGAGAACTCACGAGTAAGTTCTCCTTTAGGTCCTTTTACAGTTACAACGTTGTCATTGTTAGTGATTTCAACACCAGCAGGCAACACGATAACTTTATTACCAATACGTGACATGTTTATTTTCTCCTGTTAGATTGTCAGGCCAGAACGGCCAGTTTTCACGGGGTTAAATCGATTTCTCGATTTAAAGGAACATTTAGGTTTCAATTTCAAAGTGAATCTAGGCATCGTCTCGCAGGCATAACTTTGGGTTAGGCAAGAGACGATAACGAAGAGTCACAAAGAAATTGGGAGCTAAATATTACCAAACGTAAGCGATAACCTCACCACCAACATTCTTTTGGCGTGCTTCTTTATCAGTAAGCAAACCTTCAGAAGTTGAAAGGATAGCAATTCCAAGTCCGTTAAGAACTTTTGGAAGGTCTTCACGTTTTTTGTAGACACGAAGTCCTGGTTTAGAAACACGTTTCAAGTTAGTGATAACTTTTTCACCGTTTGGTCCGTATTTAAGGAATACACGGATGATGCCTTGTTTGTCATCTTCGATGATTTCAACGTTTTTTACAAAACCTTCGCGTTTAAGGATTTCAGCAATCCCTTTTTTGATGTTTGATGCAGGTACTTCAAGTACTTCGTGTTTAGCTTGGTTAGCGTTACGAATACGAGTTAGGAAGTCTGCGATTGGGTCAGTCATAACCATTTTGTTTTTCTCCTCTTACTAGTAGTTTGCAAGTTGCACTTGCTAGTTAATACATGATACAAAGAGCGTAACAGCAAGAGCAAAAATAGGCAAGTTGACGCAGGAGCGATGCTCCAAAGAAAATTGGTCTTTTTTGCCAAAGCTGTAGCTCGTGTTCAAATTGGCAAGCCCAACTGAACCCGGGCTAAACTCTGTGTGAAAAAGATAAACTTTCCTAGAAACTTCAGTTTCTTCGTCAAGTTTCCTATTTTCACTTAGAGTTTTGACGCCCTTGATATCTTAAATTACCAAGATGCTTTTGTTACACCAGGAATTTGTCCTTTGTAAGCTAATTCACGGAAGCAAACACGGCAAAGTTTAAATTTGCGGTAAACTGAATGTGGACGACCACATTTTTCACAACGAGTATAAGCTTGAGTAGAGAACTTCGCTGGACGTTTGTTCTTAGCAATCATTGATTTTTTAGCCATTAGATTTACCTCCTATATTATTTTGCAAAAGGCATTCCAAGGCCTGTAAGCAATGCACGTGACTCTTCGTCAGTATTAGCAGTTGTTACGATAACGATGTCAAGACCACGAGTTTTGTCAACGTCATCGAAGTTGATTTCTGGGAAGATCAATTGTTCTTTCACACCAAGTGTGTAGTTTCCGCGTCCATCAAATGATTTTGTTGGAACACCGTGGAAGTCACGTACACGTGGAAGTGAAACTGAAACCAATTTATCCAAGAATTCGTACATACGTTCACCACGAAGGGTAACTTTTGCACCGATCGCAACACCTTCACGAAGACGGAAGCCGGCGATTGATTTTTTAGCTTTAGTGATAAGTGGTTTTTGACCTGAGATAAGTGCCAATTCTTCAGCAGCTTTTTCAAGGCTTTTAGCGTTTGATACAGCTTCACCAACACCCATGTTCAAAACGATCTTATCTACTTTAGGCACAGCCATCACTGATGAGTAGTTGAATTGTTCTGTCAAAGCAGGAACTACTTCATTAAGATATTTTTCTTTTAAACGATTTGCCATTATACTTCTCCTTTCCTTCGTGATTAATCAAGCACTTCGCCTGATTTTTTGTTGTAGCGAACTTTTTTACCGTCTACAAATTTGTAACCAACACGACCAGCTACACCATTTTTGTCCAAAACTTGAACGTTTGATACGTGGATAGCTGCTTCTTTCTCGATGATACCACCTTGAGGAAGATCGTTAGTTGGACGTTGGTGTTTCTTAACGATGTTAACACCTTCAACGATAACTTTGTTTACTTTTGGAAGGGCAGTAAGGACAACAGCTTCTGTTCCCTTATCTTTACCAGCGATTACGCGAACTTTGTCGCCTTTTTTTACAAACATTAGGTTTCTCCTTGATTTTTCTTACGCCCATAAGGGCACCCTGGAGGTAAATCCAGGGGACTAGTTTGTTTCTAAAAATTAAAGTACTTCTGGAGCAAGTGACACGATCTTCATGAAGCCACCTTCACGCAATTCACGTGCAACTGGGCCAAAGATACGTGTTCCGCGAGGAGTTTTGTCTTCACGGATGATAACTGCTGCGTTTTCGTCAAATTTGATGTATGAACCATCAGCACGACGAGCACCTGATTTAGTACGAACGATAACTGCTTTAACAACGTCACCTTTTTTAACCGCACCACCAGGAGTAGCTTGTTTTACAGATGCCACGATAACATCACCGATGTTTGCAAATTTACGTCCTGAACCACCAAGAACTTTGATAGTCAAGATTTCGCGAGCACCGCTGTTGTCTGCGACTTTCAAACGAGTTTCTGTTTGAATCATTTCAGTTTTCTCCTTTCAGGTTTGATTAGATGATTACCGCTTCTTCAACAACTTCTACAAGACGGAAACGTTTTGTAGCTGAAAGCGGGCGAGTTTCCATGATGCGTACGATATCGCCTTCTTTGGCAACATTGTTTTCATCATGAGCTTTGTATTTTTTAGAGTAGTTAATACGTTTACCATAGACTGGGTGGTTACGTTTTGTTTCAACTACAACTGTGATTGTCTTGTCCATTTTGTCAGATACAACACGTCCAACAAGAACTTTACGATTATTGCGTTCCATTGAAATTTCTCCTTCCCTAGTCTATTATTTCGCTTCAGATTGAACTGTTTTGATACGAGCGATTTGTTTTTTAACTTCTTTCAAGCGAGCTGTTTGTTCTAATTGACCAGTAGCAGCTTGGAAACGAAGTTCAAACAATTCTTTTTTCAATTCGTTTTCGCGCTTCGCGAGTTCTTCTTGAGAAAGACCACGAAGTTCTTTAACAAATTCTTTTACTTCATTAAGTTTCATGCCTTCTCCTTATTCTGCTTCACGTTTTACGAATTTACATTTAACTGGCAATTTGTGGCTAGCAAGACGAAGTGCTTCGCGAGCGATCTCTTCAGATACACCAGCGATTTCGAACATCACTTTACCACGTTTAACCGGTGCTACCCAACCTTCAGGTGCCCCTTTACCAGATCCCATACGCACACCGATAGCTTTAGCAGTGTATGATTTGTGTGGGAAGATTTTAATCCAAACTTTACCACCACGTTTCATGTAACGAGTCATGGCGATACGAGCAGCTTCGATTTGGCGGTTAGTGATCCAGTGGCTAGTTGTAGCTTGAAGACCGTATTCACCGAATGCTACTTCTTTTCCACCTTTTGCTTCACCGCGCATTTTTCCACGGAATTCACGACGGTGTTTAACACGTTTAGGTACTAACATTGGTTATTTACCTCCTTTAGTGTTTTTGCGAGCTGGAAGAACTTCACCACGGTAGATCCATACTTTAACACCAAGTTTACCGTATGTAGTATCTGCTTCTTCCCAAGCGTAATCGATATCTGCACGAAGTGTGTGAAGTGGAACAGTTCCTTCAGAGTATCCTTCAGCACGGGCGATATCTGCACCGTTCAAACGACCTGATACTTGAGTTTTGATTCCTTTAGCTCCAGCACGCATTGCACGTTGGATTGCTTGTTTTTGTGCACGACGGAAAGCAACACGTTGCTCCAATTGACGAGCAATACCTTCACCTACAAGGTGAGCATCCAAATCAGGTTGTTTGATTTCGATGATGTTGATGTGTACTTGTTTTCCAGTCAATTTGTTAAGTTTTGCACGGAGTGCATCAACGTTAGCACCACCTTTACCGATAACCATACCTGGTTTAGCAGTGTGAAGTGAAACGTTAACTTTGTTTACTGCGCGTTCGATTTCGATAGTTGAAACTGCTGCGTCAGCAAGTTCTTTTTGAACGAATTTACGGATTGCAAGATCTTCATGAAGGTAATCCGCGTATTCTTTTTCAGCATACCATTTGGCATCCCAATCACGGATGATGCCGACACGCATACCAATTGGATGTACTTTTTGACCCACGATTTTACCTCCTTATTTTTCTGCAACAGCTACAGTGATGTGAGCTGTACGTTTGTTGATTGGTGAAGCTGAACCTTTCGCACGTGGACGGAAACGTTTCATAGTTGGTCCCTCGTTTGCGAATGCTTCAGATACTACCAAGTTAGCTTTATCCAAACCAAAGTTGTTTTCAGCGTTAGCTACAGCTGAGTTCAAAACTTTCAAGATGATTTCAGCAGCTTTGTTTGGAGTGAATGTCAAGATTGCGATTGCATCGGCTACGCTTTTACCACGGATGTTATCAAGAACAAGACGTGATTTACGAGGTGAAACACGTACTGTACGAGCCATTGCTTTAGCTGAAGTAATTTCTGCCATTTATGTTCTCCTTATTTTCTACGTGTTTTCTTGTCGTCTGCAGCATGACCTTTGTAAGTACGAGTTGGTGCAAATTCACCAAGTTTGTGACCTACCATGTCTTCTTGGATGTAAACAGGTACGTGTTTACGTCCGTCATAAACTGCAATAGTGTAACCAATGAAACTTGGGAAGATCGTTGAACGACGTGACCAAGTTTTAATAACTTTTTTCTTTTCGTCGTTAGCTTGAGCTTC
The DNA here is from genome assembly GCF_026782895.1 of Streptococcus mitis. Lineage (GTDB taxonomy): Bacteria > Bacillota > Bacilli > Lactobacillales > Streptococcaceae > Streptococcus > Streptococcus mitis_CB. The sequence goes on along the minus strand of NZ_JAKUXJ010000002.1, from coordinate 175,555 downwards.
AACTTTTTTCATCAAATGCTCATCGACGAAAGGTCCTTTTTTAAGACTGCGTCCCATTTTTATATTTTCTCCTTTAAATGTTGTACCACAGCGGCTTGCGCTCACATAGAGCGCTACCGAGCTGGCGGATTTACTAGTTACTTAAGCGACTAGTTTAATATTATTTCTCGTTGCGACGACGAACGATAAGTTTGTCAGATTTCGCTTTCTTGTTACGAGTTTTAAGACCAAGAGCAGGTTTGCCCCATGGAGTAGATGGTGCTTTACGACCAACTGGTGCTTTACCTTCACCACCACCGTGTGGGTGATCGTTAGGGTTCATTACAGAACCACGAACTGTTGGGCGGATACCTTTCCAACGGCTACGTCCTGCTTTACCAAGATTTACAAGTCCATGTTGTTCGTTTCCGACAACACCAACTGTAGCACGGCAAGTTCCAAGAATCATACGAACTTCACCTGATTGAAGACGAACAAGAACGTATTTACCTTCAGAACCCAATACTTGAGCAGATGCTCCAGCAGCACGTACCAATTCACCACCACGACCTGGTTTCAACTCGATGTTGTGGATCAAAGTACCAACTGGGATGTTAGCAAGTGGAAGAGCATTTCCGACTTTGATATCTGCTTCTAGACCTGAAACGATACGTTGACCTACTTCAAGACCTTTTGGAGCGATGATGTATGCTTTCACACCGTCAGTGTAGTGTACAAGAGCGATGTTTGCAGAACGGTTTGGATCGTACTCGATTGTTTTAACAACTGCTTCAACGTTGTCTTTGTTACGTTTGAAGTCAACCAAACGGTAGAAACGTTTGTGTCCACCACCTTGGTGACGAACTGTGATACGACCGTTGTTGTTACGACCAGCCTTGCTCTTCAATGCAACAAGCAATGATTTTTCAGGAGTGCTTGTTGTGATTTCAGCGAAATCCAAAGAAGTCATATTACGGCGACCGTTTGTTGTTGGTTTATAAACACGAATTCCCACGATATTTCCTCCTTAGATTATTCAGCTTCAGCAGCAAACAACTCGATTGCTTTAGAATCAGCTGTAAGTGTGATGATAGCTTTTTTAGTTTTGTTAGTAAAACCAGTGTAACGTCCAACACGTTTAGCTTTTGGTTTTACGTTGATTGTGTTAACGTTGGCAACTTTAACACCTTCGAAAGCAGCTTCAACAGCTTGCTTGATCAAAAGTTTGTGTGCACGAGTGTCAACTTCAAATACATATTTTCCTGCTTCAAGTTGAGCCATTGAGCTTTCAGTGATTACAGGTTTTTTGATAACATCATACAAATTCATTATGCAAGAACCTCCTCGATTTTAGAGATAGCTGCTTGAGTAACAAGAAGTTTGTCACTATTTGCGATGTCAAGAACACTTGCAGTTGTAGCAGTCGCAACTTTCACGTTTGGAAGGTTACGAGCTGAGAGAGCTGCGAATTCGTTTCCTTCTTCAAGAATAACAAGGACTTTAGAATCGATGCTCAAAGCTGCAAGAACTTTTGCAAATTCAGCAGTTTTTGGAGCTGTAAATTCAAGAGAATCAACGGCTACAAATTTATTTTCAGCAACTTTTTCTGAGTAAACAGATTTAAGTGCAAGGCGACGAACTTTTTGAGGAAGTTTGTACGCATAGCTACGTGGAGTTGGTCCGAAGACGATTCCACCACCACGCCATTGTGGAGAGCGGATAGAACCTTGACGAGCACGTCCAGTTCCTTTTTGACGCCATGGTTTGCGTCCGCCACCTGAAACAGCTGAGCGGTTTTTAACTGCGTGAGTTCCTTGACGAAGGCTAGCACGTTGGCTGATGATCACATCAAACACAACAGATTGGTTTGGTTCGATACCAAAGATTGCATCGTTAAGAACAACTTCGCCAGCTTGTTTACCAGTTTGGTCGAATAATGTTACATTTGCCATTTTGACTGTATTCCCCTTTCCTTATTATTTACCAGCTTTAACTGCTGACTTGATAGTGATAAGAGATTTCTTAGCACCTGGTACGTTACCTTTGATAAGGATAACGTTCTTTTCTGGAACAACTTGTACAACTTCAAGGTTTTGAATTGTTACGCGGTCACCACCCATACGTCCTGCAAGGTTTTTACCTTTGAATACGCGGTTAGGTGCAACAGGTCCCATTGAACCTGGACGACGGTGGTAACGAGAACCGTGAGCCATTGGTCCACGTGATTGTCCGTGGCGCTTGATAACACCTTGGAAACCTTTACCTTTAGAAGTACCAGTTACGTCAACAACGTCTCCAGCTGCGAATGTTTCAACTGTAATTTCAGTACCAACTTCCAAGCCTTCAACGTTTTTGAATTCACGAATGAAGCGCTTAGGAGCCGTGTTAGCTTTCGCTACATGTCCTTTAGCAGGTTTGTTGCTCAATACTTCGCGTTTGTCATCGAAACCAACTTGGATAGCGTTGTATCCGTCTGTTTCAACAGTTTTAACTTGAAGAACAACGTTTGGAGTTGCTTCAATAACTGTTACAGGGATCAATTCGCCAGCTTCAGTGAAGATTTGAGTCATTCCCACTTTTTTCCCTAAGATTCCTTTTGTCATGAGAAAATAGTTCCTTTTCTATATTTTTTATTCAAAAAGTTTTTAACGAGCGTTTTTTATGCTCAAGGTATCAAGCTTTAGATTAAAGTTTGATTTCTACGTTTACACCACTTGGAAGATCCAATTTCATCAAAGCATCAACTGTTTTTTGAGTTGGGTTAACGATATCGATCAAACGTTTGTGTGTACGCATTTCAAATTGTTCGCGAGAGTCTTTATATTTGTGAGTCGCACGAATGATTGTGTAGAGGCTACGTTCAGTTGGAAGTGGGATTGGACCCGCAACTTGTGCACCTGTACGAGTAGCTGATTCTACGATTTTTGCAGCCGCTGTGTCAAGCGTACGGTGTTCGTAAGCTTTCAAACGGATACGGATTTTTTTGTTTGCCATCTTTTTCTCCTTTTCGTCTATTTAAGATAATAGGCTAGCTCCACAAGAAAACCGACGCGGTGTTGCGTGGCAATGCAACCGAGCGTGTCGCAACCTCTTGCATCAAAGCTAAGGCTGTAATTTACAGCACCATAATAGAATAACACAAAGCCCCTGCGATTGCAAGGGATTTGTTGCTGTTTTTTCGTTTTTTTACAATGAAACTGTTTTCTTTTTTATAGGTCATTTATTTAACTATTCTTTATAGAAGAAAGTTACTCTCTCTTCACCTGTTCATAGCTTTCTTTTCCGTCATTAAGCTTATCCCAAATCACTACCTGCCCACTTTTGAGAGATTTTTGCACATCGATAATTCGTTGGTTGGACGAACCTCGAAACTGGAGCATGAGATTTCTCTTAGTTCGGTCATACCGTCCATCGACAAGGATGTCAATTAGCGACAATAGTTCCAGTTTATCTGGAGTTTCCAACATCATTTCTTCCCATGTATAGCCCGTCCAGGACCAGATATCCTTATCTGGCAATTCCTTCCGAATCCGCTTAACGAGTGGCAAAAGAATCCCAGTATTGAGAAAAGGCTCCCCTCCCAGCAAAGTCAAGCCTTGAACATAGGGTTGAGCAAGATCTGCCATAATCTGTTCTTCTAATTCTGCTGTATAGGGAATTCCTGCCTTGAAAGACCAAGTCGCTACATTATAACATCCCTCGCAGTGAAACATGCAGCCTGATACATAGAGAGAGTTACGCACACCCTCTCCATCTACAAAGTTAAAGGCCTTGTAATCAATAATCCGCCCTTGACTGAGTTCTTCGCTTTTCCATTCTTGTGGTTTAGGATTATTCATTCACTACCTCTATCCAATAACGCTCCACACCATTACGAACATCCTCAAGGAGCCCACCATTTGCTAAAATGACTGCTCTGCTAGCAGGATTATTTACGCTACAGGTCACAAGAGTTCTCTTGATATTCTTTTCCTTAGCAACTTGCAAGCCCTGACGGAGAGTTTCCTTAGCATAACCCTTGCCTCTTTCTGATGGACGAATGGAGTAGCCAATGTGGCCACCTTCTTCTAGTAGAAAGTTACTGAGGCGCAACCGGAGATTAAGAAATCCAATTGCTCTATCTTTCACAGAAAAAGCTACTAACTGAATTGCGGGAACCCACCCTTCAGGCAGCTTAATTCCCATTTCCTGATTCTGATTGCTTTCCAACCACTCTTCATACACAAAGTTCTCTGTATCCCAAAATCCTCCGTCATGGGCTGATTGGCTCTTTTCAAACTCTGCCATCATCTCTAAAACTGTTTCTTTATCTGCTAATCTTGGTCTGCGTAGTTCCATCCTTACCTCCCACTAAGAGAAAAGCGAGAGTTGACTCTCACTTTTATTTTTTCTTGTTCTTGTTTAAAAATTGTTCTCTGAGGTTGAGCAAACGTTCTTTCTTACCAGCTCCACCTTTAGAGTGTTTCTCGTGATAACGGGTCACTTGTGCGCGCCCCTTATCGTCTAATTGATATTTTCCCATCTCATTTCTTTCTAATTGGTTACTTGATGACCAGCTATTTTAATCGTTGAGCCATTCATGTGTTTGACACGCGCTGCGATTTCCTTGTGACGTCCATTGACCATAGGTCTCGCTTGAGGATTGCCTAAATAGCCACAAGTCCGTTTAACAACGTCTACTGTTTTAGGGTCGCTATTGCCACAGTTAGGACAAGCAAAGCCCCTCTCAGTTGGTTCAAAATCCCCTTCAAAATCACACTTGTAGCAACGGTCAATTGGTGTATTGGTCCCTAGATAGCCGACACGGTCATAGGCATAGTCCCAGACAGCTTCCAAGGCCTTTGGATTTTGCTGGAGAACTGGATACTCACAATAATGGATGAAACCACCCGACGCACCTGCTTCTGGATAGATTTTTTCAAAATCCAGTTTTTCAAACGGTGTTGGATTTTTACGAACATCGTAGTGGAAAGAGTTGGTGTAGTATTCCTTGTCTGTAATATCAGGAATAGAACCAAACTTCTCTGTATCTAGTCGACAGAAACGGTCTGTCAAACTTTCAGATGGTGTTGAGTAGATAGAGAAATGATAGCCATATTGGTCAGACCACTCTTCTACACGGCGTTTCATATCACGAATGATGTCCAGAGTGAATTCCTTGGCTTCTGTATTGTGTTCCCAGCTATTTCCAAAGAAGACAGTAGCCACTTCGTACAAACCGATGTAACCCAGCGAAACAGTTGCCCGACGATTCTTAAAGAGCTGGTCAACACTTTCTTCTTTACCTAGACGATGGCCAAAAGCACCGTACTGATAAAGGATAGGAGCATTCGCTGGCGTCGCTTCTTTAGTGCGTTCGACACGGTAAACCAGAGCATCTTCTGCGATATTCATACGCTCGTTGAAGATTTCCCAGAACTTATTCATGTCGCCCTCAGACTCAAGAGCAATACGAGGCAGGTTAACTGTCACAACACCCAGATTCATACGGCCTGAATTGACTTCTACACCATTCTCATCCTTCCACCCTTGGAGAAAGGAACGGCAACCCATAGGCACCTTAAAAGAACCTGTCAAGTCAACAATCTTATCGTAAGACAAGACGTCTGGGTACATCCGCTTGGTTGCACACTCAAGAGCCAACTGCTTAATGTCGTAGTTGGGAGTCCCTTCTTCCAAGTTAAGACCTCTTTTCAGAGTAAAAATCAGTTTAGGGAAGATAGCCGTACGATGTTCTGAACCAAGACCCTTGATACGAATAGTCAAAATAGCTTTTTGAATTTCTCGTTCAAAACGACTAGTTCCTAAACCAAAACCTAGCGAAGTAAAAGGTGTTTGTCCATTTGAAGTGAAGAGAGTATTAATTTCATACTCGAGAGATTGCATGGCATCATAGATGTCTTTTTGTGTTTTCTTCCAAGCGTAATCTTCCCGTTTGTCAGGTAAGACCCACTCTTCCGCATCCTTAAGGTGTTTTTGATAATTCTTCTCTGCATAAGGCGCCAAGACCTCATCGATACGGTCAGCTGAACAGCCTCCATACTGGCTAGAAGCAACGTTGGCAATGATTTGGGAAATCTGAGCTGTTGCAGTCTGGATAGACTTAGGACTTTCCACCTCCGCATTTCCAATCTTAAAACCATTCTCCAACATCCCCTTGAAATCAATCAAACAGCAGTTGGTCATAGGGGTGTAGGGGCTATAATCCAAATCATGATAGTGGATATCCCCCTTTTGGTGGGCATTGGCTACGTGCTTAGGGAGCATTTGCAGTCCGATTGATTTCCCAACAATCCCCGCCGTCAAATCACGCTGGGTATTAAAAACATCACTATCTTTATTAGCATTCTCATTGACAACTGCCTGATCTTTATTGAGAAGCTTATGGATACTAAAGTTAATATCTGTCGCTTTTGAGCGCTCAAAATCCCTCTGTGTCCGATAAGTGATATACTCCTCAGCTAGCGCATATTCTTTGGCTTCAAGGAGTTCATGCTCTACAATATTTTGGATTTCATAAATCTTAACTCCCTGCGGAAAGCGACTTTGAATTTCTGTGACAATTCGCTCAGTCAGAGCATTGAGGCGTTTTTCGACTAAGGGTGTCACATCCATAACCTTATCTGCCGCCTTGTGGAGAGCCTTGTCAATCTTATCCACATCAAATACAACACGTCTCCCATCTCGTTTTTCAACGAAGAGAGTTGGCAAAATTGTAATTTTTTCTTCTAGTGCAATCATATACATGCTCGTTTCTAAAATGTTCTTTCTAAAAAGTATTATACCACTCTAAAAAGAAAAATCAATATCTTGTGTTAAAAATCCTAAAATTTTTAAAAATACACAAGATATTGATTTTGTTATTTAATTTTATAGACTTTAAATTCTGAGTAATCAGTCTTCACTTGTTGGTAATTTTCTTTCAAGATTGTTTCTACTTCAGACCAGACTGCCACCTTGTCGTTTACCACAATCACCTTAGGTTGGTTTTCTTTCAAGTCATTGATTAAACTAGTTTTATTCTCTTCTGTACTCGTGTAAAGAAGAGGTGATAGGAACATGGATCCAGCCAAACGCTGGCTTTCTTTATACATCTGAACATGTGAATCCCAAATATAAATTTGGTCTCCCTCACTCGTCTCTTGTTTGACTCTGTCTACTACTTGATGTTGTTCTCTATAAGAAGCTGGATGCAAGACAAAACGAGCTACAAAAGGAATTGCAATCAGATAAACCACCACTAGGATCGGTAAGTAGAGATTCCCTTTCATGAATTTTTTCCATAAAGTAGGAACATCTTCTCTTCTCCGACGACGAGCTCCTCTAGCTGAATGTTTCCCACGAATACTGGTCATCAAAAGAAGGAGTAAAGACGGAAGGATTAGAATCAAACGAGAACCGTGAAGAGGTTCTTGAGAAAAAAGCAACAAGACTAATACAAATAAGAAAGCAAAACTAGCTGGTACTGAAATAACATATAATCTTGATGCCTTTGATTGGAACAATCCTAGAAAAATAAGGAAGAGAGCTCCTAAACCAAAGGTCAACAAACCATAGAATACAACATTATCCATTAGTTGGGGATTGGTAAAGACCTGAAGGGAATCAATCGGATACAAAAGACTCCCTATAGCTTCTCCAAAACCACCTGAAGCAAGAACATAGTATCCTACTGGGTAAAAGATGAGAGAAAAGCCAAGTGCTGCTGCAAAAAACTGATAAACTCCATGAGCAAGGCGACCATGCCCAACATTAAAGACAAATAAACCAATCGTTACTACTGCAGTAAAGAGAAGACTTGTAATAGGCTCTATGAAAAATGATAGACCCAAAAAGAACCCCAGACGTAGAAATCCCTTGTCATGGTTAGGATTTGATAGATAAGCTGCTATGAACGAAAATCCTGCAAACAGAAATGGCAAAGCTAAAATCGTTGCATATCCTCCTCCAAAACCGAGACCAGATACCAAAATATAAAATATGGTTAGGAGTTGCTTGGCTTGTTCCTTTTGTCCCGTCAGATAGTCAGTTGAAGAAAAGAGGAAGTAACCTCCTCCTAAGAGGGCTAGCCATTCTACCAAGGCAAAAAGAATGCCTCCTTGGGTAATATAAAGTAGCAAGTAATAAATAAGACCGTGACTAGCATAATAGCTACTGTAGATCTGTCCTCCCTGATGTAAAGCCCACCCTATATACAAATCCTGCGCCTGAGAGGGACTTACCATATCTAAAAGTAAAGGTATCACCACAGAAAAAAACGTTGCAATCGTACTTCCAATGATGAGTCTGAAAAACGGGAAAGCTACCTGTTCTTCTTTTTCTACATGAGATTCAAGGTTCCTATCCAATCTATTTTCAATTTCATTACTCTGTATCGTTTCGGATACTTCTTCGATTCTGCCATATACAGCCATGTCGTTTCTCCTATTCAATTTATCTGTCTTAGTATATCAAAAAGACCTAAAATTGTCAGCTTGCGATGGCTGTTTGAGTGATTTTTTGCTTAGTTTCACAAAGGTTTCAATTTCCCGAAATCGATGTAAATTCGTCTGTTTAAATGTTATGATATAATCCAATTCTTTCTGAGTCAGCATCTTTCCTCCTACATCTTCTTATTCGTAAAAGGCAAGAAAAATAGGACTGGTTTGTGTCCTAAGTCCTAGATTTCTTATAAGATTGGGGCAAATAACTGGGCAATTTCCTTAATCAATTTCTGATACCAGCTATTTTTTATCGTATGAGGGAAAATTTCTTGCGATGCTGAAAAAATCTCTTGAAAATCTTTTTGAATCTCTGTGATTGATGCCGTTTTATATAGCAAAACTGCATCTTCATAGTGATGAAGCAAACTTCTATAATCTAAATTAATCGTTCCAACTGCAGCAAAGTCCTTGTCCACTAGGATTTGTTTACTATGGATGAAGCCAGGACTATACTCAAAAATCCTGACTCCTGCTGACAACAAATCCGGATAGGCCCCTCTCGTGATGAGTTGGATTAATTTTTTATCCGGAATGAAAGGGGTCACAATGCGGACATCAACACCCCTCATGGCCGCATTTTTAATACTCTCTGTTAAATCATAGTCAATAATCAAATAGGGTGTCGTGATATAGACTGAATCAGTAGCCTGATTAATCAAACTTTGATAGACTTTTTTCCCTACTTGAGTACGGAAGATGGGCTTGGGTCCACTACCGTAAGGAATGCAGAGCCCTTGGCCAGAACAAGGCTGATTTTCCAAGTGATACTGGTCAAAATCGCTGATTTCCCCACGATTGATGTACCAAGTCATCAAAAAGAGACGAGTTAGAGCCTTGACACCAGGACCATCTAAGCGAATCCCACTGTCCTTCCAATAGCCAAAGCGTTCTACATGGTTGATGTACTCATCAGCTAAGTTAATACCTCCTGTATAGGCTACCTGACCATCTATAACAAGGATTTTACGATGGTCTCGATTATTATAAGCTACCGTCAAACGAGGAATCACCTTGTTAAACTTATGAGCTTCAATTCCTCGACTACGAAGCTGAACAGTATAGTCTCCAGGTAAAGTCGCCATACAGCCGATATCATCATAGAGCATCTTGACCTCTACACCCTGAGCTGCCTTTTGCTCTAGTATATCTAGTATGCTATTCCACATCAGACCTTCTTCGACAATATAGTACTCTAGAAAGATAAATTTCTCAGCTTTCTTGAGGTCTTCCAACATATGTTGCCACATGCTTTCACCCGAAGAAAAGAATTGTGAATCTGTTCGATCATAGACATCGGCATTGCTATCCATACTTAGCAAAGATTTGATAACTCCGTAAGCCGCCTTATCCTCTTCCTTCAATTTCTGGCGGAGAGCTTTACTGTTATCCTCCCGAAAATGCATGGAACCAAGTTTGTCCAACTGCTTGATTTCTTTTTTGGACAATCGTCTTTCACCAAACATCAGATAGAGCAAAGGACCAATAACAGGAACAAAAGTTACCACTAACCACATCACTTTGCTTTCAGGCGCCATGGAACGATTGACAATCGCTACGATAGTCGCCATACTCATAAATATTAAGAGAATAACCCAAAGAATAGGGGCCATACGCCCTAAATAAAGAAAGAGACCAAAAACAAGACACAGTTCAAGCAGCATAATCGAAAGACTAAAGCCATACTTGGACATCAATAATTGAAATTTTCTATATTTCATATCCCCTCCTTGATATTGTGATACTCAATGAAAAGCAAAGAGCAAACTAGGAAGCTAGTCGCAGGTTGCTCAAAACACTGTTTTGAGGTTGCAGATGGAAGCTGACGTGGTTTGAAGAGATTTTCGAAGAGTATGAATGCTAAAAACAGGTAATTAATACTAGTATAACGCAGGTATTCGGTAGAAGGCAAGTATTTATAATCATTTTTCTGAGTAAAAGCAAAAGAGACTGACAAAACCAGTCTCCTTCTAGTTTATTTTGATAAAACAATGCGATCAGACGCGTCTCTATCCATATCGTCGATAATCATCTGATTTCCATTGATTGCATAAATCTTGGCATCATCACCAATAATCATGCGTTGATTAGCAGCGTCGAAGCTAACCTGCTTGATTTCTTGTTCCCCATCAGTTTCTACCTGTGTCCAGGTGCCAGTTGTTCCAGTTACCACTAAAGTGATACGGTCTCCTTCGTCCTGACCAGTATAAGTTCCATCAATATTAGTTGGTTGAGCCTCAGGCGTATTTTGTGAAGAACTTGTTGCTGCCTGGTTTGTATTTTCTGTAGAAGATGAAGCAGCTTGTGATTGTTGAGTTTGTTGTGTTTGCGGTTGATCCGCTGGTTGTTGAACCTGTTGCGCTCTTTGTGAACAAGCTACTAAGAGACTAAGACTTGCTAAAGAAGCAAGAGAAAGTGTGAATCTTTTTAATTTCATGATGAATTTCCTTTCTGCTACCAATGTAGAGAATGTTTCTTCTAACTGATAGTTCCCCTAGTATAACAAGTTCAAAAAAGGAGGTCAATTTATCTGCTCATGGGTCAGTAGGTGGCTCCGTACTTCTGAGATAAAATAGAGAGATCCTGTAACAAACAACAAATCCTGGGTATCGGCTCTTTCTTCGAAACTGCTGATAAATTCGCGATAAGAAGGAATTACATCGTAACCTGTTATATCTGTCTCATCTAAAGAACCCTGATAGTCAAAGCCGGTCACCTTGAGTTCCACCTGAGGCAAATTTTCAGTTAGATAAGCCAACATCCCTTGATAATCCTTCCGTTTCAAGGCTCCAAATAGGATTTGAGGACGATATCCTTCCTGCTCTTTTTCTTTGATAAACTCAACCAAGCGAGTCAAGGCAGGGAGATTATGGGCACCGTCCAAGTAGATATGAGAACGAATACGCTCCAAACGTCCAGCCCAATGGGTCTTCTCCAAAGCTCGTCTTACAGCCTGCTCATCAACAACTTCCTTTCTTTCTCCCATAAAAAGAAGAAAAGTTTGCAACGCCAAGGCCGCATTCTCCTGCTGATAAGCTCCTTCTAAACCTATTTTCAGCCGCGAAATATTTAGTAAAGAACTTGAAAAATCGCCATTCAGCATTGAAAAATCTTGGCCTGCCTGATAAAGGTCAACAGCTAAAGATTCGGCTTTTTTCTGACAAACAAGACTAGCTTCTGAAGGCAATTTTGCAATCACTGCCTTCTTACCAGTCTTGAAAATACCAGCTTTCTGCTCTGCGATTGCTTCTAGACTATCGCCCAAGGTCTCCTGGTGGTCAAGCCCAATGGAGGTGATGACAGCAAGCTCTCCAGTTACCACATTGGTCGTGTCAAGTAAGCCACCAATTCCCACTTCTAGTAAAACCAAATCCACCTCTTGCTCCCTAAAATAGAGGAAAGCAATCAAGGTCAGCAATTCAAAAAAGAACAACTGGTCATGAGTCTGCAGAAGCGTCTTTTCCATCTCCTTGACCTGCTCAGCTAAACGGATAAAGTCTGCGTCTGCTATAGGTTGTCCATTAATGCAGATTCGGTCATTGACGGAGACAATATGAGGGGAGGTAAAGGTCGCAACTTTCTTTCCATGCCCCATAAATATTCCCCTCATAAAAGCAATGGTAGAACCTTTCCCATTAGTCCCTGTCACATGGATAATAGGATAAGACTTCTCAGGATTTCCTAACAAATCCACCGCTTCTTGCATTCGGCCCAAACCTGATCGAAAATTCAAACCAATCCGACTATGAAGCCATTCTTCTACTTCAAACATATACCTCTCCTTAATTACAGGTTCAATCAACTGCCTCAATAAAGTCTCATAACTAACAAAAACGAGGCCAGGATTTTCGTCCCGACCTCTCACCTGGTTAGCTAATAACTAGCTACTATGAATATTAACTTGGGGTAAAAACATCCCCCGGACTTACCAGCTCTCTCTTGTTACAAAGAGCTGGGCTAAAAACATCCACTGGATGTGCCTGCGTTTCTAATTTCTAGCGCAGGGCTAAACACGTCCACTGGACGTGTTTACTCCTCCATAAAGCTGTTGAAGACTTCTTCAATCATGTTCCATTCGTCTTCCGAGTCTTCTGGGATTGGTTGCAATTCGCCTTCTGTTCCATCTTCGTTTTCGATGAATGAGTAAGCTTGGATTTCAACTTGTCCGTCTTCGTCTTCTTCTGCGTTAACTGGTACTAGAAGAACATAGTTTTTACCAAATTCTTCTTTTCCATCAATCGTCAAAAGGATTTCAAACAAGGTTTCGTTTCCTTGCTCATCTACTAGTGTGATTAATTCACGTTCTTCGTGGTCGTGGTTATGATCGTGTGACATAGCCTCTCCTTTGTATTAAAATTTTCTATCTAAATAATTTTGTAAAATCAGCTGAGCTGCTAACTTATCAATGACTTTCTTGCGCTTGTTACGGCTAATATCTGCTTGCTCAATTAACATGCGCTCTGCGGCAACTGTTGTCAAGCGTTCATCTTGATAGTCTACTGGTAAATCAAAAAGCTCTTCTAACTTTGCTCCGTATGCCTGACTAGCTTCCACGCGCGGTCCGCTTGTATTGTTCATATTTTTAGGTAAGCCCACTACAAATCGTTCCACCTTGTAAGTATCAACCAACTCTTTAACGCGGTCAAAACCAAATTGGCCTTGCTCCTCGTTGATTTGGATGATTTCAAGTCCTTGAGCTGTAAAACCAAGCGGATCGCTAATAGCCACCCCTACCGTTTTTGAACCGACGTCCAATCCCATAATTCTCATAGGTTATAGATCGACTCCTTGTCCTTTAAGGTAGTAGCGGACCAATTCTTCAACGATTTCATCGCGCTCATACTTACGGATTTGATTTCGTGCATTATTATAACGAGGAACGTAGGCAGGGTCTCCACTCAATACGTAACCTACGATTTGGTTAATCGGGTTGTAGCCCTTATCGTTCAACGAAGCATAAACATCAGTCAGAGTTTCGCTAATTTCTTTTTTATTGGAATCGTCCAATTTAAAACGTACTGTTTCTTCAGTAAATCCCATTCTAACACCCTCTTTCCTTAGAATAGTACCATTATAGCATAATTCCTTACGTTCTACAATTCAGGCAGTCTATTTATTTGGATTTTCTATTGTTCTGTCGCGCCATTTGCCAATCTGTCTGCTACATATTGACTCGGTTCATTTTTCAAAAGATTTTCTAAACCAATGTTCTTCAAATATTCTAACTGAGAAGCCTTCTTGACATCCAAAACTTGAAAATCAAAACTAGTCGTTGTTTGAAGTTCTGTTGCACTCAATAGTTTAGTTTCAAGCTTAAATCCTGCTAATTTACGAGCTTCTATGATAGCCTCATCCTTCTCCTCCGCTTCAAGAAGAGCTTTTTGAGTTTCTTCCACTCCATGTTGGTCGATATAGGTCTTCAACTCATCTGAGACTGGACGCTTTTGTTGGATGGTTAGGTTCAAAAAAGTCTTGTCTTTATAAGTAATGGTTTGGGTTTGCTGGCTGCCATCATCTGACTTGGGCAAAACCAAAGTCTTGGTTACAACTGTATTCTTCTCAGCATTTTCAATAACTGGCAATGCCGACTGAAGCGTATCCTTTTCTGTTTTTGTAGCTGTTCCAGTTTCTTTTTTCTGTCCGCAACCAACCAGGACAAAAAGGAAAGCTAGGCTAACAAGAACAATTCTTTTCATTTCTCTCTTCTTTCTTTTTGAAATTAAAATAGAATAAGACTGGGAATTGCTCCCAGCCTTGATGTTTATAAAGCTGCACGCAAACGTGCTTCTGCATTTTCTACATTACGGACAGAGCGTGGTAGGAAGGCACGAATATCATCTTCCTTATAGCCAACTTGCAGGCGTTTTTCATCCACAAGGATTGGGCTCTTTAAAATTCTCGGCGTTTCCATAATCAGATTGAGGACTTCATTGACGCTCAAATCTTCAATATCCACTCCAAGGGCTTTGGCATAGCGATTTTTAGATGAAACGATGCTGGCTATTCCGTTATCTGTTTTGGTCAGAATATCCAGTAATTCTTCTCGCGTAATTCCTTCTTTACCAAGGTTTTGTTCTTTATAACTTAACTGGTGGGCATTGAGCCAGGTTTTTGCTTTTTTACAGCTAGTACAACTTGAGACTGTATAAATTTTAATCATGTACCTACCCCTTTCGCTACATGTTACTATCAGTTTAGTCTATTATACCATAAAAAACATCCGACTTGCGACCTATTTTTAAATTTTTTTGACTTTTTTCGTCATTTTCGTACTTTTTTCTTGACAAAATGAAATTTACAGCCATTCTTGATATTTCTTGATATAGATTTTTTTCACAATTGTCACACTAATCATATACAAAATAATGATGAAAAGTAAAAAGATGAAATAAATCGATTTTAAAGGAGTTAGATGGAGAAGGCTAGCTAGTGGACTGTAGGGAAGGAAGGTCACAAAGGCTGCAGCCAATAGGGTTGTCACAAGGACTAGCCAAGCTGGACGACTTTGTAAAAAGGGAATTTTGGCTGAACGCAGCATATGGATAACCATGGTCTGTGACCACATGGACTCGATAAACCAACCTGTCTGAAACAAGACAATAAATCCTACAGCAGACTCCGCTCCATGGACATAGGCTTGATCTGTCGTCATGGGTACAATGATAAAATAGAGCAAAATAAAGGTCAAAATGTCAAAGGCAGAAGAGATAGGCCCCATCCAAACCATGAAACGTGTGATGGACTTAGCTTCCCATATATGCGGATTTCTCAAAAAATCTTTATCCACCTTGTCAAAAGGCAAGGCAATACAAGACAAATCATAGACTAGATTTAGGATAATCAAATGGACTGGAGCCATCGGTAAAAATGGTAAAAAGATTCCAGAAACCAAAAGGGATAAGATATTCCCAAAATTAGAACTCACTGTCATTTTGATATATTTGGTCATATTGGCATAGACCTTACGCCCTTCAACAAGTCCTTTTTCAAGTACCATGAGATCCTTATCAAGTAGGATAACATCAGCTGTTTCTTTGGCAATATCTACTGCTGTATCAACAGAAATCCCCACATCTGCAACTTTCATAGAAGGAGCATCATTGATCCCATCTCCCATATAGCCAACAGCATGACCATTAGCCTTAAATTGCAAAATAATCCTCGCTTTTTGGTCAGGTGAAAGCTTGGCAAAGACTGTTACCTCCTCTACGGCTTGAGCCAATTCTTGATCACTCATCTGGTCAATTTCAGACCCTAACAGCATCTGATTGATATCCAAACCAACCTTTTCACAGACTGCTTGGGTAACTTTTTCGTTGTCTCCCGTCAAAATCTTTGTTTGAACCCCATGTTCTAACAGAGCCTTAATTGCTGGTGCTGCAGATGGTTTAGGAGGATCTAGGAAGGCTAAATAACCAGTTAGAATCATATCCCCTTCGTCATCAACTGTATAGGCATGGCCTTCCCTCAAACCTGACTTATAGGCCACTCCCAAGACACGCAAACCTTGTTGATTGAGTTGTCTGACTTCTGCTAAAATTTCTTCTCTAATAACATCTGTCAAGGGAGTAATCACTCCTTGGTATTCCGCATAACTGGAAATCGTCAACATCTCCTCTAGGGCACCCTTGGTTACCAAACTAACAACTTCGTGTTCATCCTTAACGATAACACTCATCCGTCTACGTTCAAAATCAAAGGGAAGCTCATCTATTTTTTGAAAAGTTTGAGCCAGATTTTGCAAGAGGGCGTGTTCTTTTGCTTCCTTTTCAGTCCGTTTGATGATGGCTCTGTCCATCAAATTTTTCAAGCCCGTTTGAAAATAAGAATTGAGATAAGCTCGTCTCAAGACGGTCAAATCCAAGCGTCCGTGGATGTCCAAGGGATATTCAAGGACAATTTCGTCTTGGGTTAGAGTTCCTGTCTTATCTGTACACAAAATATCAATCGCCCCTAAGTCCTGTATGGCATTGAGTTTCTTGATAACCACTTTTTCCTTGGCCATAATGATGGAGCCTTTTGCTAGACTGGCCGTGATAATCATAGGAAGCATCTCAGGTGTCAATCCAACACCAACACTCAAAGCAAATACGCCAGCTTCCAGCCAGTCACCATCTGTTAAACCATTGGACAAGAAAACGATGGGCACCATGACCAGCATCAAACGAATCAAGAGCCACGAAATACTATTCATCTCCCGTTCAAACGAAGTAGGCTCATCATAGGTGTTCAAAGTCTGCTCAATGGCCCCCATCATGGTATCATCACCAACTGCTAAAACCACGGCCTTGGCACTACCAGATAAGACATTGGTTCCCATAAAGGCGAGCGCTTCTGCTTCTAGCAGACTATCAGATTGTTGAACTGTTGCCTTGGTCAAGGCCAATTTTTCAACAGAATCACTTTCGCCTGTCAAGCCCGACTGTTGGACAAAGAAATCGCGCGACTCAAATAAAAGAAGATCTGCTGGAATCATGTCTCCAGCGCTTAATTTAACCACGTCACCCACTACCAAATCATCGATAGGTACTTCTTGGATTTCTCCTTGACGAATGACAGTCGCTGTGTTGACAATCATTTTTGATAGATTGGTCGCAGCCTTATCACTACGGAGTTCTTGGACAAAGCGTATGCCACCAGAAATGAGGACTAGGACAACGATGATAATAGAAGTCGTCGGATCCTCTTGACCTGGTTTTGCCAACCAGACATTGGTCACCAAGGAAATCACGGCGATGACCAGTAAGATGATCGTAAAAGGATTGATAATGGATTCGTAAATCTTTTTGAGGATACTGTCTTCTTGACCCTTTGTGATGGTATTTTCGCCATATAGGTCACGATTTTTCTCCACCTGCTCCTCAGTCAATCCTGTTAGACTTGTCTTATAAAAAGATAGAGTTTCGTTTAAAGATGTATGAATAGCTATTGCTAATCTTTCTTTTGTAGTTTTCATTGGTTTCTCCTATCTGTATGAATGATGTGTTTCATACACAGAGACCAATCACTTTATAAGGGTAGAACGACACAAATCAGCGATTGGCTGTGTATGTGCGGTTCCGGGTGATCGTCAATTTGCATCGTCTATCTCCTTTCTTTGATTTAAACAGTAGAAAATCCCACCATAAAATGGCAGGATTAAAAAACTAATTATCTGTTTTTCGTTCAAGCTTTAACTCCATAGGGCAATGTAATGAGCTTAGTCTTGGCCTTCGCGACCAGGACTGTTGACCAACGAGTAGTGTCTCCACTGCTTTGCGGTAGTCATCCGTATCCCTATGGTAGCCTCACCTACCGTTTTCGTCTTTCAGTATAAACCTTTAAAATTTAAAAGTCAATCATCTGAGTTGTTTAATTCTTAGATAACTATCAACTCTTTTGGAGCTAGGGTCAACAATTCACAACCTGTCTCTGTAATCAGGATATCATCCTCAATACGAACGCCATATTTGCCTTCGATGTAGATACCTGGTTCATCGGTCAAGGCCATACCTGCCTTAATAGTTTCTGTAGAAGTTTGGCTAAAGTAAGGCTCTTCATGAATATCCAGCCCAATACCGTGTCCGATACCGTGGGTAAAGTAGTCGCCATAGCCTGCTTCAATGATAATATCACGAGGAATTTTGTCAAAGTCACGGAAACCTAAGCCAGCCTTAGCTTGGTCAATCAAGGCTTGGTTGGCTTTGAGAACCGTATTGTAAATCTCTGCCTGCTCATCACTGACGTGTCCCAAGTAGATAGTCCGGGTCATATCACTGACATAGTGGTCATAAAGGCAACCGAAGTCCATAGTAACGGCTTCTCCTAGTTCCACTGGTTTGTGCATAGGATGAGCATGAGGTTTGGAAGAGTTGATACCACTAGCTAGAATAGTGTCAAAAGATAAGCCAGATGCTCCCAACTCACGCATACGGAAGTCAAGGAAGTTGGCAATTTCAATTTCAGTTTTTCCTGGCTTAATAAAGTCAAGCGCATCGCGGAAAGCTTGGTCTGAGATAGAACAAGCCTTTCGAATCGCTGCAATCTCTGCCTCATCCTTAATCATTCGAAGACCTTCAACAAACTGAGTTTGTGGAAGCAAGTCAATTCCTTCAAAGGCTACCTGCATACGGTGGTAATAAGATACTGAAATCTCATCCTCAAAACCGATTCGAGACAAGCCCATATCCTTAACAATGCCTGCAATGACAGCCAATTCATCACGATCAGCCACAATCTCAAACCCACTGGTTTCTTGCTTAGCTGCAATGATATAGCGAGAGTCTGTCACCAAGACCTGACGGTCACGGCTGATGAAGACTGTTCCGTTTGAGCCCCAAAAACCAGTCAAATAATAGACGTTTTTAAGGTTATTGATGATGATGCCATCTAGTTCTTTTTCTTGCATTTTAGCTAGAAATGCTTGTACACGTTTATTCATGATGTAACTTTCCTTTCAAATAGTGTCCTGTGTAGCTGGCTTCATTGGCCGCTACTTCTTCTGGAGTTCCTGTTGCGATGATGGTTCCACCACCGACACCGCCCTCAGGTCCCAAGTCAATAATATGGTCTGCAGTCTTAATAACGTCTAGATTGTGCTCAATGACGAGGACTGTATTGCCATCGTCTACAAAGCGAGCTAAAACCTTAAGCAAGCGAGCGATATCCTCGGTATGAAGACCTGTCGTCGGCTCATCCAGAATGTAGAAAGATTTTCCTGTCGATCGTTTGTGGAGTTCACTAGCCAGCTTCATACGCTGGGCTTCTCCCCCAGAAAGGGTGGTAGCTGGTTGCCCTAGCGTCACATAGCCCAGTCCCACATCCTTGATGGTCTGAAGTTTACGTTGAATCTTTGGAATATGTTGGAAGAATTCCACTGCATCGTTGACGGTCATATCCAAGACCTGCGAGATATTTTTTTCCTTGTAATGAACTTCTAGGGTTTCACTATTGTAGCGGGTTCCGTGGCAGACTTCACAAGCCACATAAACATCTGGCAAGAAGTGCATCTCAATCTTGATGATCCCGTCACCTGAGCAGGCTTCACAACGACCTCCCTTAACGTTGAAACTGAAACGACCCTTCTTGTAGCCTCGAATCTTAGCTTCATTTGTCTGAGCAAAAAGGTCACGTATATCGTCAAAAACTCCCGTATAGGTAGCAGGGTTGGACCTCGGCGTTCGTCCGATAGGACTTTGGTCAATGTCAATCAAGCGGTCTACATGCTCAATCCCTGTAATGGTTTTGAATTTACCTGGTTTGTCTGAATTGCGGTTAAGCTTCTGGGCAATGGCTTTTTTGAGGATGCTGTTGATTAAGGTCGATTTCCCTGAACCCGACACACCTGTCACTGCGATGAATTTTCCTAGTGGGAAGCGAGCCGTGACATTTTGCAGGTTGTTCTCACGCGCTCCTGTCACTTCGATAAAACGACCATTTCCGGTACGGCGCTCTGCTGGTACTGGAATGGCACGTTTTCCTGACAAGTACTGGCCTGTGATAGACTTACTGTTACGAGCTACCTGTTTAGGCGTACCTGCCGCAACAATTTCCCCACCAAAAGCACCCGCACCAGGACCAACGTCAATCAGATAATCCGCTTCGCGCATAGTGTCTTCATCATGTTCCACCACAATGAGTGTATTACCCAAGTCACGCATCTTTTTCAGACTGGCAATCAGACGGTCATTGTCCCTCTGGTGAAGCCCAATCGATGGCTCATCTAGGATATAGAGGACACCTGATAGGTTAGAACCAATCTGGGTTGCCAAACGAATACGCTGACTTTCCCCACCTGAAAGGGTTCCTGCCGAACGTGACAGAGTCAGATAGTTAAGACCCACGTTATTAAGGAAGGTCAAACGATCCTTGATTTCCTTGAGAATGGGACGAGCGATGATGGCTTCATTTTCAGAAAGAGTCAACTGACTGACTAATTCCAAGTGGTCTGCGATAGACAGGTCTGAAATTTCTCCGATATGTGGCCCTTGCTCACCACCCACACGGACAGACAAGGCCTGATCATTAAGACGATAGCCGTGACAGGTTCCGCAGGTCAGCTCATTCATGTAGAGGCGCATCTGGGTGCGAGTGTAATCGCTATTAGTTTCATGGTAACGACGTTTGATATTATTGACAACTCCTTCAAACGGAATGTCAATATCGCGTACACCACCAAATTCATTTTCATAGTGGAAATGGAATTCCTTGCCATCAGACCCATAGAGAATCAAGTTCTTATCTTCTTCTGACAAGTCCTCAAAAGGCTTATCCATATCCACTCCAAAGGCTGTCATGGCCTGCTCTAACATATTTGGATAGTAGTTGGATGAGATTGGATTCCAAGGTGCTAGCGCCCCCTCACGTAGCGTTTTGCTGGCATCTGGCACTACCAAATCAGTATCCACCTCCAGCTTGATACCCAAGCCGTCACACTCACTACAAGAACCAAAAGGAGCATTGAATGAGAAGAGACGTGGCTCTAACTCTGGAACAGTAAAGCCACAAACTGGACAGGCATAATGCTCAGAGAACAACAACTCAGAGTCGTCCATAGTGTCGATAATGACATAGCCTTCTGCGATACGAAGGGCAGCCTCAATGGAATCAAAGAGACGACTACGAATGCCCTCCTTGATGACAATACGGTCAACCACGACATCAATATTGTGTTGCTTGCTCTTTGACAATTCTGGCACTTCGGTCACATCATAGACTTCCCCATCCACACGGACACGAACATACCCATCTTTCTGAACCTTCTCGATAACACTCTTATGTTGGCCTTTTTTCTTGCGGATGACAGGGGCCAAGATTTGCAAGCGCTGGCGTTCAGGTAACTCCAAAACCTTATCAACGATTTGCTCCACAGAAGAAGCCTTGATAGCTCCATGCCCGTTGATACAGTAAGGCGTCCCCACACGCGCGTAGAGGAGACGCAGATAGTCATTGATTTCAGTCGTGGTTCCCACTGTCGAGCGAGGGTTTTTACTAGTCGTTTTCTGGTCAATAGAAATAGCTGGGCTGAGGCCATCAATAGCATCTACATCAGGCTTCTCCATATTTCCCAAGAATTGACGAGCGTAGGCTGACAAACTCTCTACATAGCGACGTTGACCCTCCGCATAGAGGGTATCAAAGGCCAGACTGGATTTCCCTGAACCTGATAAGCCTGTTACGACGACCAACTTGTCTCGTGGAATCTCCACATCAATATTTTTTAAATTATGGGCACGCGCCCCATGAATGACAATTTTATCTTGCATCTTTGTTCTTTCTAGTCCATTATTGCTTACCATTATACCAAAAAAAGTGAGATTCTATTACCCAAAAAGCTGATTTTGTAGTATAATAGTACGGTGTGAAAAAATCTGAAAAATGAGAAAGGATAAGGGATATGAAACAAGTTTTTCTCTCTACAACAACTGAATTTAAAGAGATCGATACGCTTGAACCGGGTACTTGGATCAATCTCGTTAATCCGACTCAAAATGAATCACTCGAAATCGCTAACGCCTTCGATATTGATATTGCCGACCTCCGAGCACCGCTCGATGCGGAAGAAATGTCTCGTATTACGATTGAAGACGAGTATACCCTGATTATCGTTGACGTGCCAGTTACAGAAGAAAGAAATAACCGCACCTACTACGTCACCATCCCTCTTGGTATTATCATCACCGAGGAAACCATTATCACTACGTGTTTGGAACCACTACCAGTCCTCGATGTCTTTATCAACCGTCGTTTGCGTAATTTCTACACCTTCATGCGTTCGCGTTTTATCTTCCAGATTCTTTATCGCAATGCAGAGCTTTACCTAACAGCCCTTCGTTCAATCGACCGTAAGAGTGAGCAAATCGAAAGTCAACTGCATCAATCAACTCGTAATGAAGAATTGATTGAGCTCATGGAATTGGAAAAAACCATCGTCTATTTCAAGGCCTCCCTCAAAACAAATGAGCGCGTGATCAAGAAATTGACCAGCTCAACCAGCAATATCAAGAAATACCTTGAGGACGAAGACCTGCTTGAAGATACCCTGATTGAAACCCAACAGGCCATCGAGATGGCAGATATCTATGGAAATGTCTTACACTCTATGACAGAGACCTTTGCCTCTATCATTTCTAACAACCAGAACAACATCATGAAAACCTTGGCCCTTGTGACCATCGTCATGTCTATCCCAACCATGGTCTTTTCTGCCTACGGGATGAACTTTAAGGATAATGAAATCCCCCTAAACGGCGAGCCAAATGCTTTTTGGTTAATCGTCTTTATCGCCTTTGCTATGAGTGTCTCGCTCACTCTCTATCTCATCCATAAAAAATGGTTCTAAGAGGAGTTCCTATGTCTCAGATTGATCTACAAAAATTAACTAAGAAAAACCAAGAGTTTATCCACATCGCTACCCAACAATTCATCAAAGATGGAAAAACAGACGCTGAAATCAAGACTATTTTTGAGGAAGTTATTCCCCAAATCCTTGAGGAGCAAGCCAAGGGTACGACTGCTCGTTCCCTCTACGGCGCACCAACCCATTGGGCTCATAGCTTCTCTGTCAAGGAGCAATATGAAAAAGAGCATCCAAAAGAAAATGATGATCCAAAACTCATGATTATGGACTCAGCTCTTTTCATCACTAGCCTCTTTGCCCTCGTCAGCGCCCTCACAACCTTCTTCTCAGCAGATCAGGCTATCGGTTACGGTTTGATTACCCTCCTGCTAGTTGGACTGGTTGGTGGATTTGCCTTCTACTTGATGTACTACTTCGTTTATCAATACTATGGACCAGATATGGACCGCAGTCAACGTCCACCTTTCTGGAAATCTGTACTAGTTATCCTAGCTTCTATGTTCCTTTGGTTGCTTGTTTTCTTTGCAACAAGCTTCCTACCAGCTAGCCTTAACCCAGTACTTGCTCCATTGCCACTAGCTATTATCGGAGCAGCCCTCCTAACCCTTCGCTTCTATCTCAAGAAACGCTTGAACATCCGCAGCGCAAGTGCAGGACCAACACGTTATTAAGAGAACGATAAAAGCAACTGCAAGTGCGGTTGCTTTTTTACTACTTTCTTGATTTTAAAGTATTCTTCTGAAATCCCATAGTTTTCTCTTATCTTTTGTGATAAAATAGACTCAATCTATTTCTAGGAGGATGAGATATGGTTTCTACTATTGGTATTGTTAGTTTGTCTAGTGGCATTATCGGAGAAGACTTTGTCAAACACGAAGTGGACTTGGGTGTCCAACGTCTCAAGGATCTGGGACTTAATCCTATCTTTTTGCCCCATTCGTTAAAAGGCTTAGACTTTATCAAGGACCATCCTGAAGCCCGTGCGGAGGATTTGATGCAAGCCTTTTCTGATGATAGCATCGACATGATCCTATGCGCCATCGGTGGAGACGATACCTATCGCTTACTACCTTATCTTTTTGAAAATGACCAACTACAAAAAGTTATCAAACAGAAAATTTTTCTTGGCTTCTCAGATACAACCATGAACCATCTCATGTTGCATAAACTAGGTGTTAAAACTTTTTATGGTCAATCCTTTTTAGCAGACATTTGTGAATTGGACAAGGAGATGTTACCCTATAGCCTTCACTACTTTAAAGAATTGATTGAGACGGGAAGAATCTCAGAAATCCGCCCTAGCAATGCTTGGTATGAGGAAAGGACTGACTTCAGTCCCAAGGCTCTGGGGACACCTCGTGTCAGTCATGAAAATACTGGTTTTGAACTGTTGCAAGGAAATGCCCAGTTCGAGGGAAAAATCCTCGGTGGTTGCCTCGAATCCCTCTACGATATCTTTGACAACTCTCGATACACAGATAGCACGGAGCTCTGCCAAAAATACAAACTCTTCCCTGACTTGTCAGACTGGAAAGGAAAAATCCTCTTGCTAGAAACAAGCGAAGAAAAGCCTGAGCTGGAAGACTTCAAAAATATGTTGCGGACTTTAAAAGACACTGGTATATTCGAGGTCATCAGTGGACTCTTGGTCGGAAAACCTATGGATGAAACTTTCTATGACGACTATAAAGAGGCACTATTGGATATTATTGACAGCAATATCCCGATTATCTATAATCTAAATGTCGGCCACGCAACTCCAAGAGCAATTGTACCCTTCGGAGTTCACGCCTATGTAGATGCAAAGGAGCAAATCATTCGCTTTGACTATAACAAAAAATAAATAGTTTCTCTATTTTTGTGCTTTTGTATTCGTTTTCGTTACAATTTGTATCTGAATTTATTGCATTTCGCTAATTTCTATGATATCCTTTTGAAGGAGGTGTATATGACAAAACAAAAAATTAATCGAATCGTAGGTTCTATTGGTGCCTTTATTGGAATTATAGTATTTATTGCCTACATACCTCAAATTATCGCTAATTTACAGGGAAATAAAGCTCAACCATTTCAACCTTTATCAGCTGCTATATCTTGCTTAATCTGGGTTATTTATGGATGGACAAAGGAACCTAAGAAGGATTGGATACTAATCATTCCAAATTCAGCTGGTGTTATTTTAGGTGGAATCACTTTTTTGACTTCACTCTAACAAATCTAATAGTATATATAAAAAGCTGGGAAAAATTTCTCAGCTTTTTTCTATATTCTCAGATATGCTAGTTACCTGTACATACTAACGACCGCTTTTCCACTCACAATCATTCTCATGGTCATCAACTAGCCCTGCAGCCTGTAGAAAAGACAAGACGGCGACTGGGCCTGTGAACTTGAAGCCTCGTTTTTTGAGATCTTTGGCTAACTTCTCAGACAGAGGTGTTTTAGCTGGGGCTTGGCGGTAATCGGGAACATCGTTAACGATCGTTTTCCCCTCAACAAAGGACCAAAGATAGGCATCAAAAGAGCCATATTCTTCCTGTAGTCGTAAAAATGCTTGGGCGTTAGCGCGTGTAGCAAAAATCTTGGCTCTATTTCGGATGATGGCTGGATTCTCCAGCAAGTTTTCCAATTCGGTATCAGTCATCTCTGCGACCGCTTGAATTTGATAGCCATGAAAGGCTTCTCGGAAAGCATGTCGTTTGTTGAGCACCGTTTCCCAAGACAGGCCTGCCTGATAGGTTTCCATACACAACAACTCAAACAATGCTTGGTCATCATGGAGGGGCTGACCCCATTCCTCATCATGATAGGCAATGTAGAGCGGATTGGTCATCTTGACCCACGAACAACGTTTTGTCATGCTCTGCTCCTATTTGACCAACATTTTGAGGGCAGACTTGATATAGTTCTCAGCTGTATCTGTCGTTCCTTCAAAGAATTTCTTGATTTTCTTGAGCTCTGTTGCCTTGTAGCCCAGAGCCAACATGGCTTCCATGGCTTCTTCCAATTCTTGGTTTTCAGCGCTAGCTTGCACTGCTACCTTAGCAGGAAGGTCATCTCCTGCAACTACTACCTTGCCTTCCAAGTCCAGCACCATCTGCTGGGCTGTTTTCTTGCCAATTTTAGGGAATTTGGTCAAGTAGGTGATGTTCTTAGTTTCAATTGCTTGAACCAAGCCAGCATTGTCATCGGCAGCGATGATAGCCAGAGCTGATACAGGACCAATCCCAGAGACCGAAATCAGACTGAGAAAGAGCTTCTTCTCGTCTTCTGAGCGAAATCCATAAAGCAGATGAGCGTCCTCACGCACGACTTGATGCACATAAATCTGAGCCTCCTGATTAACCTGTCCTGAATAGGCATAAGGATTGGCCACATGCAAAATATAACCGATACCATTGACTTCAAGAACAATGTATTTAGCAGTGATTTTGGTAATGATTCCTTTTAAATATTCGTACATAGTTTTCCTTTTAGTTTAATATTTCCCCAACTCACGGAGACTGGTGTGATTTTCCTGAATACGTCGGAACATCTTTTCCATATCCGACTTGGTAAAATGCACCAAAACAGGGCGTCCGTGGGGACAGTTATAGGGATTGTCACATTGAGAGAGCTGATAGAGGAGCTGTCTAGCCGAATGGTCGTCAATACGATGGTTGGCCTTGATAGACCGCTTGCAGGACATCATAATAGCCAACTCTGCTCGATATTTCTTGATAGAAACTTCCTTGGTCAAAAGGAGCATGTCGCACATCTCATAGATGCCTGACTCGATTTCCTCCTCTGCCATCCAAATAGGATGTTCACGCAGGATAAATTGATTTTCTCCGTACTCTGCTAGAAAGACGCCCACTTCCTCCAAATGTGTCATTCTTTCCTTGAGACGCAGAGCATCATCCGCAGGAAACTCAAAGATGTAAGGCACTAGAAGTTGCTGCTGGCTCTGGTCAACATCACCAATGCTTTCACGATACTCCTCGTACTTGACCCGTTCCTGCGCCGCATGTTGGTCTATGATGTAAAGTCCATCTCGCCCTTGGGCAAAGAGATAGGTTCCATGCATTTGCCCGAAAAATTCCAACTCTGGGAAGCTTGAAGATTCTTCTCGCTCCAGTTTGTCATAAGCCTTATCAAGACTAGCTAGGTCTAACTCCGGATGGTCTAATTGGTCATAGTTAGCAGGCTTTCTCTCTGCAAAATGCAGTTTTGCGGGCTTGGTCAGCTGGTCCAAGGTTTCCTTGGCAAATAAAGTTAAATCCTGTCCTTCATCAGTCAATTCTACCTGATAATCAGCCACCTCAGCTTGACTAGGTCTTGTCGGCTCAGTATTCTCATAGTAGAGCGTATTTTCTTTGAGTGGGAGAATGGTCTGCTCCACCTTCTCACGATTGCGCACGGTCGACTTGGCAAGATTTTCCAAGGCATCTGGTATCAAAGTTTGCTCCTTGAGACTGTTGGAAATAGCTTCTGAGACCAGGGTCATCAGTTCTTTTTCCTTGGAAATCCGCACCTCTTGCTTAGTCGGATGCACATTGACATCCGCTAGATAAGGATCGATATGGATGTGAATGACAGCCAGTGGAAAACGCCCCACCATGAGCTTACTGCCATAACCGTCAAGAATAGCACGATTGAGTAAAAAGTTCTTGATATAACGGCCATTGATGAAGAGACTGATATAATTGCGATTGGCCCGAGTTAACTCAGGCAAGGACACAAAACCTGAAATTTCGAAATCTAGGTCAGAATTCTCAATTTCAATCATCTTCTTGGCACTCGCCAAACCGTAAATCCCTGCAATAGCTTGACGCAGTTGACCAGTCCCAGCTGTCCGCGTCATTTCCTTGCCATCACTAATCAAGCTGAAAGAAATCTCAGGATGGGCCAAGCCCAGACGGTTGACAATATCAATGATATGAGACAGCTCCGCTTGCTGGCTCTTCATATACTTGAGGCGGGCAGGCGTGTTGAAAAAGAGGTCCTCCACACAAACCTTGGTTCCCACAGGACTGGTCGCTGGGATAATTTCTTCTACTTCTCCCCCACGTGCGACGAGCTTAGTCCCGTGACTTGCGCCATCCACCGTAGTCAAAAGAGTTAAGACACTAACAGACGCTATAGAAGGTAGGGCTTCACCACGAAAACCAAGCGTCCGAATCCGAAAGAGGTCGGCTTGATTTTTTATCTTACTAGTCGCATGGCGGCGCAGGGCCAATTCCACCTCATCGTGGGCAATTCCATGGCCATTATCTGTGATTTGAATTTTCTTGAGACCAGCTTCCTCAATCTCAATGATAATCTGACTAGAACCCGCGTCAATGGCGTTTTCTACCAGCTCCTTAACAACGCTAGCTGGACGCTCGATAACCTCTCCAGCTGCAATCTGGTTTGCCAGCACCTCTGGCAATTCAATAATATGAGACATCTTTCAGCCCCTTTCTGTATCTATTTTCCTAGAAATTGATTAGTGCTATTATACCATATTTCAGAAAGGACAGAAAAGCAAGCACCACATAGGAACCAAATCCCTCCACATAGACAAAGTCCCTTGCCAGGTGTCGTAAAATAGTGTTTAATAAAGGTGTACAAGAAGTGATCACAATTTTGTATGAAAAACAAGGAGAGAAATTTATGAAAGTAGAACTACAGATTAGTGAGACTTACGAAGAGGAAAGACTGATTGTCCAAGCACCTCAGCCGACAGATAAAGTCCAGAAAGTCATCGATTTCGCAGAAAATCTGGATCTAACAGAAAAAATCAAAGGGAAAATTGATAATCAGGTCTATCTCGTTGAGATTGGCAAGGTTCAGCGCTTCTATATCGAGAATCGGAAGGTTCTAGCAGAAACGGCTAGCCAGACCTACAATATTGATTTACGGCTCTATCAAGTCCTTGAAATTCTGCCAAGCAATTTTATCCAAATTTCCCAATCTGAAATCATCAATATCAACTCCATCTCTCATCTGAAGCTCACGCCCAACGGTCTGGTAGAAATTTTCTTGAAAAACGAAAGCTTCACCTACTCTTCACGCCGTTATCTAAAAATCATCAAGGAGAAATTAGAACTATGAAAAAACAAATCTTCCACGACGCAGCTACTGGTGTCCTCATCGGTCTCATCCTCTCTATCATCTTTTCACTTATGTATTCCCCAAATACCTACGCACCACTGAGTCCCGAGTCTCTGATCGGACAGGTGATGGTGCAACATCAGGTTCACGGTGCCTTGGTCTTGCTCTACTGCACACTTATTTGGGCAGCTATTGGTATTCTCTTCAACTTTGGCAAGCGATTATTCAGCCGTGACTGGAGCTTGCTCCGTGCAACTCTGACTCATTTCTTCCTTATGCTAGTAGGATTTATCCCATTAGCAACCCTAGCAGGTTGGTTCCCCTTCCACTGGATTTTCTACCTCCAACTCATTATCGAGTTTGCGATTGTCTACCTCATCATTTGGACTATTTCCTATAAAAGAGCATCAAAAAAAGTAGACCATATCAATCAACTCTTGAAGCATAAAAAGTAAGAGTGCTGATAAAACCACTTGGAATAATAAAAAAGTCAAGCCTAAGCTCAACTTTCCAACTCATACAAATCTGCAATAATCGCTGCGACACGTTTGATATCTCCCAGCATGCCTCGCATTTCAAAGTCAGCCAAGACAGGGAAACCAAAACGTTGACTGTATTGCTTAGCTGTCAAGCAGTATTGGTTATTAAAGTTACGATTGCCTGAACCAACTACGCCAAAACACTTACTAGCATTGTCACCATAAGCGATAAAATCTCCCACTGGCGTTGTCAATATCTCAACATCTCCGTTATCCACGCCATTCCCACCTTCTAGGTAAGTCGGCAAAAAAGCAACATAGGGATGGTCCATTTCATAGAAATCTTGGCCTTCTTTGACCAAATCTTTTATATGAATCTTTTGAACCTCAATTCCCTCGTACTGGGACAAGAGATAGTCTTTCAAGCGCGTCACAAAACTTTCAGTATTGCCACTCAGACTAATATAAACTAAAGAAATTGTCTTCATATGTACCTCCATGATTTTATTTTTAATCGAAAAAGAACTACCAAGATTGTAACTTGATAGTTCTTTTTTGTCAATACTTAGGCAAGTTCTTCTGTTTCCTCTTCTTCAGCCAAGGCTTTTTGCTGACGCCATATCTTGTAGAAGACAAGGGCTAGGAAGAGAACATTGATGACGATATAGAAAATGCTGACAGCTTTTGAACCAATACCCATTGTCAAACGAATAGTTTCATCTTGAACCAGCTGCAAAGCGTCTTGTAAAGTCACATAGGTATAAATCGAACCAATAATGGCTAGCAAAACATAGCCGACATAAGTATAGTTTGCATACTGCAAATTCTTACGAACAAGGAATACAATCGCTACTACCACTAAAATAGCAGATAGTACAACCAAGGCCACATTAAAAATAGAATGAGATGCTTCTGCCACTCTATAGCTAAAATTAATGCTATCTTCTACCTGCTGAGCACTGACCCCTGCAACTTGTTTTTGAGCAGCACGAAGGACTTCTTTACTAGGCAAGGGCTTCAAAAGTTCAAACAGAGACGTAGCTGAAATAAGGGCAGACAAGATGAGCAAGACCCATAGATAAATTGGTTTCTTTTTCATGATAGAACCTCCTGATGTTATTATTGATATTATAGCACTTTTTGTAAAGGGATACAAATATTATAGTGTCGTTTCTACCTGTTTTCGGTAAGCTTTTGGCGATTTTCCGCACAATTTTCGGAACACTTTATAGAAATATCCAACATTACTGTAACCAACAGCATAACAAATATCTTCGATACTGTCACTAGTTGAAAGCAAGAGCTGTTGGGCAGCCTTAATGCGTTGTTTGTTTAGTAATTCTGCGAAGGTCGAATTGGTTTCACGCTTGATCAACTGCCCTAGATAGACAGGATTGATAAAGAGATCCTTACTGATATCCTTGAGGGAAAGTTCTTTCTGATAATCACGCCCAATGACTTCCAGCACACTGACCACGTTTTCATTCATACGATATTGCCCAAAGAAGCGGGTCAGAGTTTCCTTGATATAAGGAACCAATTGATCGAATGATTGAATAGCATGAATGGTTTTGACAATATCCGTCATATCATCAGCTTTGAGGTGTTCAAACAAGTGGAAGACATCCATGACAAACTGGATAAAAAGCTGCTTGGTAATTGGAACACGGGGTGTATTTTCAAGAACTACCTTCTCCAAGAGATTTAACTCTTCTACGATTTGATTAAGATTTCCCTGAATGATAACCCTATAAATCGGTTCGTAATAGGCAAAGAGACTCTCAGACTGTTGTAGATTTACAGAACCGTAAAAGAGGGCTTTCTCAGCATTCAACTTCCAGCGTTCAAAGTGTTCTTGATAAGGAGCTTCAAAGGGAGTAACGACTAAACCATCTAGGGGTTGATCAGAAATAAAAATCTGCCAGTCTTGACCCAAGACATAGTAGGGAATGGTAAAAGATCCTTGTTTTTCCTTGGATAGGCCTATCCACCAATTCTCCTCACCTCCTAGATAACTAACAAATCCAGCCTCATCTAAATCTTGACTAAGGGTCTGACTTTTCTTTCCTCTCTCGCCGAGCTGACCTGCAATCTTCTCCAGCAGATTTCCCAACTCTACCTTATCAACAGGTTTGACCAAATAGTCCACCACACTAAGGTTCATGGCTCTTTTTACATAATCAAACTCCTGATAACCCGAGAGAAGGATATAGGCAATATCTGGTAAGATTTCTTTCATCTCCCGAATCATATCAAGCCCTGTTTTATCGGGCATATTGACATCTGAAATGATGACATCGACAGGATTTTCCTGAACATATTCTAGGGCTTCATCGGCATGACTGGCTGTTGCGACGACCTCCATATCCCACTTATCAAAGGGAATCAAACGTTTCAGACCTTCTGTCACCATGTACTCATCATCTACTAATAATACTTTATACATTTTCTCCCTTTCTACTCATCTTGAATTGTAATACGATACTGAACACCTGCTTGCTCTGCAGAATCTATAGTAATAGCATATCGATCCCCAAAATAGAGTACAAAACGCTCATGGACATTGACAATCCCGATAGACTGCTTTTGATCACTGTAACTGGCTTGGTGTTCAAAATGTCTCTGACTTAATTTTTCTCGAATATTTGCCAGTTTTTCAGCCGACATTCCACGGCCATTATCTACCACTAAAATTTCCACAAAACCATCCTGTTTAAGCGCCTTGATGCTAATCACATTATCTGTCCGTCTGTGGTCAACACCATGCGCGAAATAATTTTCTACCAGCGGTTGCAAGGTAAACTTAGGAATCTTCATATTCTCTAACTCTGGATCTATCTTGAAACCATAGGCAATGGACTTGGGATAGCGAACCATGCAGAGATAGCTATATTTCCGACAAAATTCTAATTCCTGTTTGAGAAGAGTTTCTCTTTCGTCGGAAATATTGTTACGCAAGAGACTACTGAACTCATAAATGATATCTGCCAACTCGTCTTGACTCTGCATAACTGCATACATGCGCAAGAACTCCAGCGTATTATACATAAAATGAGGATTGATTTGCGCCTGCAGGGCTCGCATGTTGGCATCTTTTTGACTGAGTTCTAGTTGGTAAATATCATGGATATTCTTTTCTAAGCGATCCAACATATCATTGGTGGTCTCTGCGATTAAGAGCAATTCCTGATCCTTTTCAAGTGTGTCAATGCGAAGACCTTCTTGTCCTTGGGCAATAGCTTGGATGGAATCCACCAAATCCACTACCTGCTTTTGGTAATTAGCAAAGGTCTGCCTCAAAGTCAGATAGAGAATAACAATAAAGAGAAGGCTCAAGCCCACAATCAAAGCAGAGCTGGTCACCGTTCCTTGTAAAACAAAGTTTTTGGGAACTGCCACCTGAACCTGATAGCCATGAGAGGTCACACCGACAAACCAGTTTTCATGCTCCCTATTGACCCTCTCACCAATATGAAAAATCTCCGTATCAAAAGGCGATGTCACAGTCACAGCCATCGGGATATGACCTCGGGTATTGTCTACAGCATGGTATAAGATTTCTGGATCCAAGGAAATATAAACAACCCCTATAGATTGATCCGTCGCTGGATCTAAAATAGGAACTCCAAAACTATTGGCCTCCGGTTTAAAGCCTTCCGCAAGTACCGAATGACCACCTCTCTCATTTCTGCTCGAAACATAAACTTCTTTAAAGTCCTGCAAGACGATTGCAACACCCGTTATATAGTCATTTTGGACATAAAGATCATCGATATTTTCATACAGAGAAATAGAAGTTGACGAAGCTGCTTGATGCTCCAACAGCCAATAAAAATACTCAGAAGTTGACAGGCTAAAGTACTTATAAACCCCTTGTATACGGTCTTGATTGGCTACTAAATCTTGAGCTAGCTGGGCTGACTCGCGATAATAATACTCCACCTCTTCGACTGTTCGAGTGGTTACACGTTGGGCTACTCTTTGAGCTTCCTTTTCCCGTGAATCCCAGTCAGCGTAAGAGAGTAAGATTGCAAAACTTGCAATAATAATCATCATAACTGAACTGTAGGTTCTTAGAAGCGTATGTAGCCAAAACTGCTTCATTCTATTTTGTCGCCAATTTTTCATGGATACTTTCATAGACCGGTTCCAACATATCACTGATAAAGAAATGCCACATCCCAATTCCTACAAAGAAAAGTAGGGCAGGCATATAGTAACCAATTGCCACAAGTAGCACTGTCCCAAGGAGAACCTTGGCCACAGCCGCTAAGCTCATAAAGATGCCAATCAAGGATAGTTTGATACTATTTCGATAGGACAAATCAAAATAAACTTGTAATTTCAAAGATACTGTATAAGCCAAAAAAATCAGGGCAACTACTAAGACATTCAAAAAGGTCGCAATCAAATGAATAATAGTCTGATGAGGCAATTGCACCAAGAGATACAGGCCATAGACCAAAACTAGATCCACGC
Organism: Streptococcus mitis; assembly: GCF_026782895.1. GTDB lineage: Bacteria > Bacillota > Bacilli > Lactobacillales > Streptococcaceae > Streptococcus > Streptococcus mitis_CB. The sequence goes on along the minus strand of NZ_JAKUXJ010000002.1, from coordinate 141,725 downwards.
CTAAAAAACTATAAAAGATCAGGTTGCTTGAGACGAAATTTTGCTTATAAAGAGACCACGCCTCCTTCAAACTGTATTCCCGAAAGCTATAACCATGTTCTGCATATAGGCTCATCAAGGTGGCACTAGCCGGCGCTAGACCAAGGATAATCCCTCCTACCAAGGTTAATAGCCAAAAGAAGGCTGTCGCAATCATCCCTAAAAAGAAACGATTAAAGACAAAGTCTAAAAATCTACCCATGATATCCCCCTAAAAATAACTATGAAACCATTATATCATATTTCAAGCGTTTTCAAAAACTTCTAGTATCCATTTACAATCCCACCAAACCGTGGTACAATGAGAATTGTGAAAAAATTATCAGGAGACAATTCATGAAAAAATCTATCTTAACTACACTTCTTTTTGCAGTTCTTTACTTCCTCTGCATGGGGATTGGTGTCCTTTTGGGCAATCTCTTTGACCAAACTGGAAACATGTTTTATGCGCCTGCCTTTACTGCCCTTGTCGGCGGTAGCGTCTATATGATTCTGGTCGCAAAAGTCCCGCGCTTTGGAGCCATTACCACTATCGGCCTTGTAATGGCCCTCTTTTTCTTGGGATCTAAACACGGTGCTGGTGCCTTCCTTCCTGGAATTATCTGTGGCCTCCTAGCAGATGGAGTAGCTCTTTTAGGAAAATATAAAGATCAAACAAAGAATTTCCTTTCTTTTATTCTCTTTGCCTTTAGCACATCAGGACCAATCTTACTTATGTGGATTGCGCCCAAAACCTATATGGCAACCCTTCTAGCAAGAGGAAAATCCCAAGAATATATCGACCGTATCATGGTTGCTCCAAATCCTGGAACCGTCCTTCTATTTATCGCAAGTATTGTCATCGGAGCCCTAGTGGGTGCCTTGATTGGACAAGCCTTGAGTAAAAAATTGGCACAGAAAATCTGATTACCAAAAAAGAGCCAGGCGGCTCTTTTTTATTTATGGCTCAATTTTTTGGTCAGGAAGTCTCCCAAGAATTGGATTGCAAAGATAATCAAAATGATAATGATGGTTGCCAAGATGGTCACATCGTGATTGTAGCGGTTAAATCCATAAGCGATGGCCACGTTACCGATACCACCAGCTCCAACCGCACCAGCCATAGCTGTTTCACCAACTAGTGAAATCAAGGTCACAGTTGTCACACGGATCAAATCTGGAAGGCCTTCTGATAGGTAAACACCTACGATATCCCAGAATGTCGCTCCGCTAGCTTGAGCCGCCTCAATGACACCACCATCTAGCTCAGCCAATACCACCTGTACTTGACGGGCAAAGAAGGCAAAGACTGCAAAAGATAGCGGTACGATAGCCGCATTTGGACCAATGCTTGTTCCTACGATTAGATGAGAGAAGGGTGACAAGACTGCCAAGAGAATGATAAATGGAACCGCACGGAAAATAGAGGTGATTTTATCCAAAATCCAGAAAACGACTTTATTTTCCAAGACACCACCTGGCGCTGTCAAGACGAGGAAGAGACCTGCAACAAGCCCCAAGAAACCTCCGATGATGAAGGAAAGAACTGTCATATAAAGAGTTAGGTAGATGGCTGTTCCCCAGCCTGCTTGACCAGCCCAGCCCATTTTATAAACATTTGGTAAATAGGTTTGAATCAATGATTCCATCTTACTGTCCTCCCTTCAATACTTTTAGCTGTACGCCTGCTTGACGAATGGCTTCTTGAGCACCTGCTAGCGCTGCTTTTTCACCTGACAAGACCACTACCAATTCTCCAACAGGAGTGCCATCGAGAATTTCGATATTTCCATAGAGGATATTAGCCGTTACTTGATAATGCTTGTACAATTCATTCAAAAGTGGCTCGTCTGTTGAAGCTCCAGCGTACTTGAGTTGCACCAAGAGACTGTTTTCAGACAAGTGTTCCACGATTTCTTGCTTCTCAATCTTGACCATGGCTTCATCAATGCCTGTTGCTGTTGAGATAAAGTCTTGGGTCAAAGGTTGTTTAGGGTCTGAGAAAATTTCAAGGACACTGCCCTCTTCGATCAAACGGCCATCCTGCATAACTGCCACACGGTTGGCAATGTCTTTGACAATCTGCATTTCATGCGTAATCAAGACAACAGTTAAGCCTAATTTTTGGTTCAAATCTTGCAACAAGGCCAAAATCTGCTTGGTTGTCTTAGGATCAAGGGCAGAAGTCGACTCGTCTGAAATCAAGATTTTTGGATCATTTGCCAAGGCACGTGCAATGGCTACACGCTGTTTTTGCCCTCCAGATAGTTGTGAAGGGTAGTTTTCAGCACGGTCCGCCAAGCCAACCAAGTCCAACAACTTAGCTACTTTAGCCTTCTTTTCTTCCTTGCTGAGTCTAGAGTGTTTGAGGGCAAAGGCTACATTCTCCTCTGCAGTCTTCTGACTCATGAGGTTAAAATGCTGGAAAATCATTCCAATATCTTGACGTTTACGACGCAACTGCTCGGCCGTCAAAGTAACCTTACCATCAAAAATCACATCGTCGTCAATAGTAATTTTCCCTGCAGATGGTTTTTGCAAGAGGTTAATCACCCGTACAAGGGTTGATTTCCCTGCTCCAGAATATCCAACGATTCCGTAGATATCCCCTTCTTGGATGTGAATGGTCACATCCTTGACCGCTGTGATGGTTCTCTTCTTCTGATGAAAAGTCACATCGATCTGATTTAACTTGATAATATCTCTACTCATAGCTTCTAATCAGCTCCTCTACTAATTCAATATGGGTGTAGTAATCGGCGATTCGCACGTTCTCATCTCCACCGTGGTCTCGACTGTTGGCATTTCCTAGACCGAAGGCCACCATTGGCACCTCTAGGGCATCAAAGACCGTATGCATAGGCCCTGTACCCGCTGTCGTCGGCAAGACTGAAACGCCCTGTGGATAGAATTTCTTGGCCAACTCAATCACATTGAGAATGGCTGGTGCGCTCATATCGCTTCGATAGCTCATCTCTCCCAAGGTATAGTATAATTCTACCTTATCAAAGCCATTTTTGTCTAGCTGTTCCCGAATTTTTTCCAGAACATCATGCGGTTCTAGACCAGGAACCAAACGAACCTCTAGCTTAGCACTGGCTTCTGCTGGCAAAATCGTTTTGACTCCTTGTCCTTGATAACCTGACTGAATCCCTTCGATATTAAGAGCTGGCTCAAAAAAGAAACGTTTTAGAAAGGCTGCACGGTCCTCTTGTAAGAGAGGCAATTCCAAACCATAAATCTGGCTGATTTCCCCTGGATTTCGTTGAGCGTAGGTATCCACCAAAGCCAATTCACGTTCATTTGGTTTTTGAACTTCTTCGTACAAACCTTCAACCAAGATACGACCATCTGCAGCGCGAAGAGACTGTAAGGCTTGGAGGAGATACCAAGGAGCTGATTCCACAACCCCACCATAACTAGAGTGGATATCGACATCAGCGCTTTTCACCTTGGCATCAAAGGTCACAATCCCCTTATTTCCACCAGAAATTTCCAGCTGTTCCAAAGCATTTTTGGTTCCTTGTTCCCATACCAACAAATCCGCACCACGGAGTTTATCCGCATGTTTTTCCAGATACTTATCTAGGTCTGTCGAAGCCGATTCCTCCGCTCCCTCCATGATAAAACTGATATTGACAGGCAGGTCATCATGGTGCTGCATATATTTTCTCAAAGCACTCAAGCGAGCCGTGATATGACCCTTATCGTCATCAACCCCACGTCCATACATGAAACCATTGCGCACCGAAAGAGTAAAAGGATCTTCTGTCCAGACCTGATCCCCATCCGCTGGCACAGTGTCATAGTGGTTATAGAAAATCAAGGTCTTGGCATCTGGACGCGAACTCTTGAAATGCGCCATAACAAAGGGCGCCGTATAAGTCTCATCAATCTCCACTTCAGCCCCAACACGCTTGAAAATCTCACCCAGATAGTTGGCAACTTCCTTAAGTCCAACCTGTTGGGCAAAGACCGACTTCTTAGAAATCAAGGTACGCAAAACCTCAAAATAATGCTGGGCCACATGATCCTTTTCAAATTTTTCAATCTGTTCTTGTTCGCTAGGAAAAACCATATTCTCTCTACCTTTCTATGAACTACTCTTCCTGACAATCCATGCTCTATACAAAAGCAAGAGGTGGAATTTTCTCTCCCACCTCCCTGTTTCTTATTACCAAACTGGTTGATCCAAACCGTCTGATGTTTCTTCGATAACTTTTTTCACGTCATCTGTGTGGTAAGCTGCGATCACTTTCTTGATAGCATCAGCTTTTGGTGATGTTTCCCAATCTTTTTTCGCAACGATGATGTTGTACCATTGTTTTGAATTTTCATCAGCTTGTTCTTTGAAAAGTGCTTTCTTGTAGTCCAATTTTGCTTCTGTAACGAAGGTATTGTTTACAACGGCAGCGTCAACTGATGACAATGAACGAGCTGTTTGGCTAGCGTCCAATTCAGTGATTTTCAAGTTCTTTGGATTTTCTTTGATGTTAGCAACTGTTGCAAGAGCAGTTCCTGAAACATCCAATTTAATCAAACCAGCTGATTGAAGCAAGTAAAGCGCACGGCTTTCGTTTGTAGCATCGTTCGGTACAGCAATTTCTCCGTTTGCTGGGATGTCTTCTACTTTAGTGTACTTGTTGTCACTTCCATTCAAACCTGAGTAAAGGCGAATTGGAGAGATGTAAGTATCTGCAATCGCTACAAGGTCTTTTCCGTTTTCTTTGTTCCAGTTGTTCAAGAAGTTATAGTGTTGGAAAGCGTTCAAATCTACTTCGCCATCAGCAGTTGCCTTGTTTGGTTGTGAGTAGTCTGTGAACTCTGTAAATTCCAAGGTAATGCCGTCTTTTTTAACCAATTCTTGGATTTTGTCCCAACGTTTTTCTTCAGAACCGCTACGGTTAACAGTTGCGATTTTGATAGTTGTTGCATTGTCTGCTTTCTTTTCTGAGTTTCCGCAAGCTGCAAGAGCCAAACCTGCGACTGTAGCAAGGGCTGCTACACCAAGCCATTTTTTAATTTTCATGATTCTTTCTCCTTAAAAATAATACCGTACTAGTATCTCACAATTTGTTTGATTTCACAAATTGTTATTAGATAGTCAGATATATAGTTTAAAACTATATCCCTAAAAACTGAGAAATCACCCATCTTATTCAGAATGGATGATTTCAAGAAATTATTTAATATCAGCTTCTGCTGGTAGATAAGTGTCTCCGAAGAATTGTTTTGACAATTTTTCAAGAGTTCCGTCTTTGTAGAGTTCTTGGATACGTTTGTCTACAAATGTTTTCAACTCATCTTGACCTTGAGCAAGAAGTGGGTAAACGTACGGTTGTTGGTCGCTTGGAAGTTCGATAACTTTCAAGTTGTCCAAACCTTGGTTCTTGATGACTGTTTCAACACCGATTTTATCAAAAATTTTATAGTCAAATTGTCCATCACTCAAACGTCCCATAATTTGTTGGAAATCTGCCTTAGTATAGTTCAGGATAGTTGGGTTATCTGCGTGTTGTTTGTTATATTCTTCCAACTGTTTAGCTGATGTAGTAGCTTGAACAATCTCTGTCGATTTTCCACCGATATCAGCGAGAGACTTGATACTAGAGTCATCTTTCTTCACTACAAGGACATTAGGGTTTTGGGCAATTGGTGCGGCATATAGGTATTTCTCCGCACGTTCTTTAGTGTAGCTAAGATTGTTGACAGCCATATTGTAACGGTCAGCGTCAAGACCAGCAAAGACACCTGACCATTCTGTCTTTTCAAACTTGACATCATATTTGTCAGAATCTTTAAAGATAGCGCGAACGACTTCAATCTCGTAACCAGTCAATTCGCCATTTTCTTCATAGATAAATGGTTTTGGCGAGCCATTGGTTGCAACGATAATTTCTTTCTTACTAGCTGCTTCTCCTTCTTTCTTAGCACCACCTGAGCAAGCCACAAGCACACCTGCAGCAACAAGCCCTAGGGCAGCAAGAGATGAGTATTTAACGATTTTTTTCATGTCATTTCCTCCAAAATAGAATACCTTATAATCTTAACAGAAAAAGACCATTTACGCCATTATATGATATCTATCTCTGTGATAGGTTTTCTTTATGGCTAATTTATACTCAATGAAAATCAAAGAGCAAACTAGAAAGCTAGCCGCAAGCTGTACTTGAGTACGGTAAGGCGACGCTGACGTGGTTTGAATTTGATTTTCGAAGAGTATTAAAAGACCAAACGCAAGACTGCAATTAAGACCACTCCAAAGAGAACTGTTCCGACTAGATTGCGATAACGAAAGGCTACCCAAGCTGTTGGAAAGACGGCTAAGAAATCCAGCCATTTGATTTGAGGAAGGCTCCCAACCTTACCTGTTACTACGCTTGAAAGAATCAAGGCAAAGATAATAGAAACGGGCAAGAACTTCAAAAAACGCTCAACGATTGCAGGCAAACCCTTATACTTGACCAAGATGAAGGGAATCATACGGGGAATCCACGTAACCAAGCCAGAGAAAATAACTGCTAATAAAAGATACTTACTGACCATCTAAAACCACCCCCATTGTACAACCAAGTAGCGTCGCAAACAGAACAGCTAATGACTGAGACACCACTGCCAAGAGTAAAAAGAAGGACACCGCAACAACTGCTAGAATAATAAGCAGATTGCGGACAGGAATCCGTCTTTGCATAATCTGGAATTGCGAAGCAAAAATTCCAATGAACATCCCAACCAGGGCAAAATCCAAGCCAAAGATTTCTGGATTTGGCAGCAGACCACCCAGAGCCGTTCCGACAACTGTCCCCACAAACCAAGCCACATAGCTGTTGAGATTGTTTCCGTGCATCCACATAGGATTGACCTTGTCTGTATGGGCCAATTCGCCCATCAAAACACCATAAGTCTCATCTGTCAAGAGGCTAGACATACCGATATTTTGCCAGAGACTGGTATGACGGAAATAGGTTGATGCGTGCAAGCTCAACAAAAAGAGACGCAAATTGATCAAAAAGACCGTCATAGCAATAGCTGCCACAGGAGCTTGAACCGCAATCAAGGCCAACATGGCAAACTGGGCGCTCCCAGCATAAACAAAGAGGCTCATCAAGCCCATCTCAACAGGTGTCACATAAGGCGCACCAATAATCCCACAGGCCAGCCCGATACTGACATAACCAAGGGCCGTTGGCATGGCTGCCTGCGCCCCCTCCCAAAATCCTTTTTCTTTCATCTTTCTCCTCATATTGTCTTAATAAATGGGCTGAAAAGGCTCCAGCCACAGCATGGACTATTATAACACATTCAGGAAAGAGAAAAAAGTCTGCTGATTGTGGCCATTATAAAAGACTGGTAGTCCAGTCTCAAACATATATTATACAAATTCTCTGCTAAACATTTTCACTAATATGTAGTAGCATGGCAAAGACAACTAGAAGAAATAGCAATAAAACAAAGTTAACTGCCAGAGTTCCAAAGCTAGTAGCAATGGTTACCAAAGCTATTGTAAATAAGCTAGGTAAAACAACCGTGATAGTGCCGATAGAGGATTGAACTGCTCCCATTGACTCCTCAGGTATTTGTTTAAAAACGAGTTCCTGTAATCGAGGAGAGAGAACACCTGCGAAAAAGGCATCCAAGGCACTAAAGATGAGAAGCCAGTCGAAACGAACTGTTGCAAATCCAACTAGAAGGAGTACTTGGATAATAAGCGAGGCATATAGAGCTGTTTTTATAGAAATCGTATTTTTCAGATAGTCACTCACAAGGCTTCCGACAATCAGGGCTGCTAATTCAAGAGTGGATAACAAGGCAAGAGATTGACCTGTTTGTAAATTCAAAAAGGGCTGATTCCTCAAAAACAGAGTAGAGACAGGAACTGTAACATTTATCACTGCTTGACTAATAGAGATAATAAACAAAACTAAGAGTACCTGATTCATCTTCCATATCAATTTCGATGATTGGAGCAAATGCTGGCAAAAGGATTTTACAGAGAGTCCTTCTTGATAGCTAATCGTTTTTTCTACTTTCAAGAGGTCAGTTTTTATGAAAAGGATACCTAAAAATGCGATTAAAAAGGTAAGAGCGTTCAGTAAGGAAATAAACTGGATAGATAGAATACCTAGTAAGACTCCTCCTAGAATATTACTGATTGTTTTCACTAAACTAACAGTTGATTGTTTAAACCCAATAGCTTCTGCCAGATGGTCTTGCCCAATAATTCTAATGAAAATCGGAGTCAGCATAGCGCCTGAAAAATAGCTCAATGTGTCAGACAAGAGGTTAATAAGACAAATAAATGCTACTAGCAACAAGGAGAAAGACTGCCCTGAAAGCGATAGGGACACTATAGAGTAAAGCAAAAATTTTGCAAAACTAATAATTGTATATTTTAGGACACGATGATGTTGAAAATCCGCCAAAACTCCCAGAAAGATTTGTAGAACTTGGGGAAGGGTTTCTGAAATCGTGATAAGTAAAACCGCCAAAGGGGCAAAAGACGCATCTGCTACATAATTCAAAAAAGCCAAATAAAAAATCGTATCCCCAACCGTTGAAATCCACTGGTTGATGGTTAATTGCCTAAAATTTCTATTTTGAAGAAATACTTTCATCACAACTCCTTTTTAAATTCAAATGGGAAGCTTTCCCCAAGGATAGACCGCGATACTACTAACAACCAAAATTACAGTAACATCAAAAGCTGACCAATACCATTGTAGACTATGTGCAGCCCAATAGGCCAATAAATGGACTTTGTCACTCTAAATAAGACTGCAAATATGAGACCACCACCCATATATACGAAAAAGTCTGTCAAAACCCAACCGTGATTACTAATGTGCAAAATTCCAAATAATATAGCTGAGCCAAGCACATCCAGTCCCCACTTCTTTCCTTTTTCCAGAGCAGTCATCACTAATCCACGATAAATCATGTCTTCAAAAATGGGACCTGCAATCACAGGATAGAAAAAATACATCAAAAATGCTGTAGCTCCTGTAAAAGTAGGAACATCCAGTTGATAAGAAATTGCATTTTTGGTAGGCGGAAAAAGAAAAAAGGTGACGAAATTCCAAACAACAAAAGCAAGAAGAGCTAGGAAGGAATAGAAAAGATAGGAACCTTTAAATTTTCTACTGTTAATTTTCTGCCATTTCCCTGACCAAACCATAACAATAAAAGCAAGCAGAACCACAAGAAAATTTAACAGCATATCCGACAAATAATAGGCAAAGTCGGATAAACCAGCAGCAAGATCGCTATGTAAAAGCAAACGAATGAAGAACTGGTCAGCAACAACTAGTAGAATAGCTATAATAAAGTAGTAGCGTGAGATTATCTTTTTCATCCTATTTTCTCCTATATTACGAAATAAAGAAAGCCCTAACCCAAACAAAGGCAAGGGCTTTAAATATCAACGACGACGATTAACAGTGGAAGAATCATGGTTAAAATTTTTCTCCCAGAAATTAGTGATTGACCAAGGTGTCCCGAACCCTCCCCATGCACCGCTTGGGATATTGCCAAGATACACAAGATCTCCTCCATAAACCTTCTCCAACTCAGCTTCTGTCAATTCCATTGTTTCTGCAAATTGTAAATTTAACATCTTTTACACTCCTTCAATTATCTTCATTTGTAAACCACTTCTGCGACCTAGGATTTGCTTCAAATGTTTTACAAGGACAGTATAACACGGAAATTGGCTTATTTTAGAAAATCGCATATTTGATATTTTTTCTTATAGAAATTTCAGATTTGCGATTTTGGTAGATTTGATTATTTCACTGGTATAATAAAGTTATTACTAATTAAGGAGTGTAGCAACTATGAAGAAACAAATTTTAACATTATTGACAATCGTTGCTGATATTATTATCATTTTGCCATTTCTAACTAATCGATGAGCTCTTTGAATTGCTTCAAACGCAATTCAAAAAGGACTATCAATTGTGAATTTTCTAATACTTGCAGAGATTGGATAAAGTATTCAATCTCTTTTTGATTCCTTCCCTTAGTTTGAAGGAAAACACTCATTTTCTTTAAAAATTGCCACAATAATTTCTCAAAAACATCATACGGCCGCAACATGCTCTCCAACTCGGCTTCAAAGATTGGGATGTAGGAGAAAAGTTTACGCTCCATGAGTTCTGATAAGATATTTAAGAGTCCTTGCTTCATATACAACCGATTGTGTACTAACTCTTTAAATTCTTTAGATTTCTCAATTAAAGCGGTCGATAAAAATATCAAATCTTGGTTGCTCAAGAAGGGCATGGTATTGCAAAAAAGATAGAGTTCAAACCAGGTCCAAGATTCAATAGCATAGAGATAGGTAGTCAAAAACTCGCTATCCTCCTCTGTTAGCAGATAGCTCTTATTTAAGGAATGGATGGCATTTTTAATCACAATAGCATTCAAACGACGATAGGTCTGCGCCATCTGTTCTTGCTTGACCTCCTCTAATAGTTGCTCTAAACCAGCTATATCTTGGTGGGCAAAGCGATCCACAACCTTTCTACCAATCTGCATATGTAGGGATTCTTGATAGTTGTTGAGCTTGTGCCCAAATTCATCAAAGGTCACATTGATCCCTTGAATAGCTAGGATTAGCTTATCCGCAGACAGCATAGACTGTCCTAGTTCAAACTTGGACAACTGAGAGGCTGTTAGTCCAGCACAAGCCACATCTGACTGCTTGAGCTTTCTCGCCAAGCGTAATTCCTTGTAAAATTCTCCCAACTCCATTCTCTCAATCATCTCACCACCTCCTATTGTTTAGATATTATATCATCATTTTTATAGTTTTGTCAAAATATTCTGACATTTAAGAGAGCAAAAAAGCCAGCCCTAAGCTGACTCTTTATTCCATGGTATCAAAAGCGAGGCTTGGTTTGGCATTGAGGTCCAAGCTTGCAAAATTTTCTTTGTTCCACTCGCTGACGCTGGCATAGGCAATCATGCCTGCATTGTCTCCACAGAGACGCAGAGGTGGAATGATGACCTTGACATCTGTAATTTCAGTTGCTAGGCGTTCTCTGAGACCTTTATTGGCTGCCACGCCACCTGCCACAACTAGAGTTTTAACAGGATATTTCTCCAAAGCCTTCTTGGTTTTTGCCATAAGAATATCCAAGACAGCTGCTTGGAAGGAAGCACACAAGTCCTCTGTAGATAGGCTTTCTCCCTTTTGTTCGGCATTGTGGTGAAGATTGATAAAGGCAGACTTCAAACCTGAGAATGAAAACTCCAGATTATCTTCCTTAATCATGGCACGAGGAAAATCATAAATATCCTGTCCCTGATGAGCTAGCTCATCAATCTCACGACCTGCAGGATAGGTCAAGCCCATGACACGGCCGACCTTATCATAGGCCTCACCAACCGCGTCATCTCGCGTTTCCCCAACAATCTTGTAGTCACCAGCCTCAGAAACATAAACCAACTCTGTGTGTCCACCGCTGACCAAGAGGGCTAGCAAGGGAAACTCCAAAGGCTCCACGCTCTGAGCTGCCATAAGGTGACCAGCCATGTGGTTAACGGGAATCAGCGGAAGTCCATGTGCCCAAGCAAAGGCCTTAGCAGCTGATAAACCAACTAGTAAAGCTCCCACCAAGCCAGGTCCATAGGTAACCGCCACAGCTGTTACATCGTCTTCGGTAATCCCTGCTTCTGCCAACGCCTCCTCGATGCAGGCTGTAATGACCTCGACATGGTGACGACTGGCTACTTCTGGCACTACGCCCCCAAAACGTTTGTGGCTCTCAATTTGACTAGCAATGACATTAGACAAGAGCTCATCGTCGTTTTTCAAGACGGCGACACTGGTCTCATCACAGGATGTCTCAAATGCTAAAATATATCTATCCTTCATCTATTTCTCTCTTCATGATGATGGCGTCCTCGACTGGATCATGGTAGTAGGCCTTTCGCTCAGCGATGGCTGCCATCTTTTCTTTCTTGTAAAATGCTTGCGCTCGATGATTTGAACTTCTGACTTCGAGGAAAATCTCCTTATCTGTCGGCAATTGAGCAAACAAGGTTGACGCAATTCCCTGACCCTGATAGGTTTGTTTGACAGCGATTTGCAGGACTTCTGCTTCAAAAAGATTCTCCTGCACGGCTAGAAAGCCAATCGCTTCTGCCCCATCATAAGCCAGAGCATACCAAGTCTGGTCTTGGGACAGGTCTGCTTGGATTTGCTCCAGCGTCCAAGGGCTGACTGGGTAAACAGCTATCATAACAGCGTAGATGGCTTGAGCCAAGTCAGGCTGCTGTTGGATTCGTTTAATTTCTATCATAGGCGTTTAATGTAAGACTCGCCAGACTCGGTATGGTTCTTGAGCCAGTTTTCCTCAGCCTCAACACGTTTGAGGTAGTTCGGCACAAAATCATGCAAGGAGTCTGCTTCCTTATCCCAAGCCAAAAGAGCAAGAGTGGCTGCATTAGGCAAGGTTTCTTTGTAATTAGTCCTTGGCAAGTGTTCTTGAATCTGCTCCACAAAGGGGGCAACTTCTCCGACAAAGGTTACCTGACTAGCACCCTTAACTTTCTCTAACACCTCTTCAAAAGATAGGTGCGCTTCTGGCATGACAGGTTTGGCATTTTCATAAAATCCTGCATAAACATTGTTGCGACGCGCATCCATCAAGGGAACGAACAAGCCTTCTTGTTGGTAGGGCACCAGAGCCAAGAGGCTAGACATACCAACTAACTCAATGTTCAGGGTATGAGCCAAAGTCTTGGCAGTTGCTACCGCGATTCGCAAACCTGTGTAGCTACCTGGCCCTTCCGCCACCACGATTCGGTCCAAATCCTTGGGTGTCCAATCCAAACTTGCCATCAAAAAATCGATGGCAGGCATAAGGGTAATACTGTGATTTTTCTTAATATTAATCGTCGTCTCGGCAAGAATCTGCTTGTCCTCTAAAATAGCGAGAGAAAGAGCCTTGCTGGACGTATCAAAAGCTAATACTTTCATAACACATTCCTATCTTTTTGTCTGCTTACTATTATACTACAAAAGCTGGCACATGGGAATTTTCTTTATTCCCAAACAAAAATGCCTATACTTAGCTAAAAAATAATTTAAAAAATGCTCACTTTTCCTTTTCTTTTCCGAATATAAAAGTGAACAAGAAAAAAGGAGGAAAGTTCAATGACAAATTTTGACGTTCTTGACAATCAATTTTTATCCCTATCTGAAAATGAATTATCAGATATTGATGGCGGTCTCGCTCCCTTGGTTATCTTTGGAGTAGCAGTATCTTGGAAAGCTATTGCAGGTGGAGCCGCACTTGTAGGTTCTGGCTTAGCAGCTGGTTATTTTTTAGGAGGGGATTAATATGATGAAAGATTTGAACAACTATCGTGAAATTTCTAATAAGGAATTGCAAGAAATCAAGGGTGGTTTTGGTGTAGGTGTTGGTATCGCTTTATTTATGGCAGCTTATACCATTGGGAAAGATCTCCGTAAAAAGTTTGCTAAGTCATGCTAGATAAAAAACACATTTTTAGAAGGATAAATTTTATTGTCTTCATCTCTTACAGTTTTCTCAGCATTCTCAATGATTTAAACATTACTACTATCCCTTTACCATTCGATTTATCTGTTTGTATTGTTTTATTTTTATGCTTCAACTCTATTTTTGAGCAGAACAATGATTACCATAAAAATAATAAGCTTTGAAAATTCCATTGTCATGTCATTTTAGAAAAATTCAAAGACCACCTCATCTTGATAGAAGGGGTGGAATTTTCGTGTCATGAATCTACTGTCTTTTACCCCCAAACAAAAATGCCCCAGCATGAGCAGGGCATCTAAGCATTTAATCCAAAGTAAAATACAAACCAAACGACATAGGTTACGAGGAGGAGAAAAAGCGAGTAGAGAGTCACAAAAGTAATTTTCCACAAGAACTTGGTTTGTCGTCGTTCCAGTTTGGCAAATAGAAGATTCCCCGCATAAACGCAAGCAACAAAAGCAATAAAAGCTACCAAGCGAACTCCGATAGCAAAAGCAAATAAGTTATACATAGGGCAACCTCCTTGACTTAAAAACTATATGGAATTATGACAAACGATAAATTTCACTTCCATTATCAAGATAACATATTTTCTTTATTTTTGCAAACGCTTACCTTTAGGTGCTTATATGACTTTCTCGTTTCCATCTTTTACTAATTTTTCATTTTGTGGTATAATTGAAATAATTGTAACGAATCAAGGTCAATCTAGACACAAAATGGAATGAAATCAAGCAAATCTATGCTAAAAGTTTGGAATAAGCTGACCTGTAAAATAGAAAGGAACTATATGATTTACAAAGTTTTTTATCAAGAAACAAAAGAACGTAGCCCACGCCGTGAAACAACACGCGCACTTTACCTAGACATCGATGCCAGCTCAGAACTTGAGGGTCGTATCGCTGCTCGCCAACTTGTCGAAGAAAATCGCCCAGAGTACAATATCGAGTATATCGAACTCTTGTCTGACAAATTGCTAGATTACGAAAAAGAAACTGGCGCCTTCGAAATCACGGAGTTCTAATATGGCCTATACTCTTAAACCTGAAGAAGTCGGCGTTTTTGCCATCGGTGGTCTGGGAGAAATCGGGAAAAACACATACGGAATTGAATACCAAGACGAGATTATCATCGTCGATGCTGGGATTAAATTCCCAGAAGATGATTTGCTGGGTATCGACTACGTCATTCCTGACTACTCATACATCGTGGACAATATCGACCGCGTCAAGGCTGTTTTGATTACCCACGGACACGAGGACCACATCGGTGGGATTCCATTCCTGCTCAAGCAAGCAAATGTCCCGATCTACGCTGGACCACTTGCCTTGGCTTTGATTCGTGGGAAACTCGAAGAACACGGCCTCTTGCGCAACGCCAAACTTTACGAAATCAACCACAACACTGAGTTGACCTTTAAAAATCTCAAGGCAACTTTCTTTAGAACGACTCACTCTATTCCAGAGCCTTTGGGAATTGTCATTCATACTCCTCAAGGGAAAATTGTCTGTACGGGTGACTTCAAGTTTGACTTAACACCAGTTGGTGAACCAGCAGATTTGCACCGTATGGCTGCGCTGGGCGAAGAAGGTGTTCTCTGTCTTCTATCTGACTCAACAAATGCGGAAGTACCAACCTTTACCAACTCTGAAAAAGTTGTTGGTCAGTCCATCATGAAGATTATACAAGGCATCGAAGGACGTATCATCTTTGCATCCTTTGCCTCAAATATCTTCCGTCTCCAACAAGCAACAGAAGCTGCTGTTAAGACAGGACGTAAGATTGCGGTCTTTGGCCGTTCTATGGAAAAGGCTATTATCAACGGAATTGAGCTTGGTTACATAAAAGCTCCAAAAGGAACCTTTATCGAGCCAAATGAAATCAAAGACTACCCTGCAGGCGAGATTCTTATCCTCTGTACAGGTAGTCAAGGTGAGCCGATGGCAGCCCTCTCTCGTATCGCCAACGGAACCCACCGTCAGGTACAACTCCAACCAGGTGATACCGTTATCTTCTCTTCAAGTCCAATCCCTGGAAATACTACTAGCGTCAACAAGCTGATTAACATCATTTCTGAAGCTGGTGTCGAAGTTATCCACGGTAAGGTTAACAATATCCATACATCTGGACACGGTGGCCAGCAAGAGCAAAAACTCATGCTCCGCTTGATTAAGCCAAAATACTTCATGCCTGTCCACGGTGAATACCGCATGCAAAAAGTCCACGCTGGGCTAGCAGTGGATACTGGTGTTGAGAAGGACAATATCTTTATCATGAGCAATGGTGATGTGCTTGCCCTTACTGCTGACTCAGCTCGTATCGCAGGTCATTTCAACGCCCAAGATATCTATGTCGATGGAAATCGTATCGGTGAAATCGGCGCAGCTGTCCTCAAAGATCGTCGTGATCTATCTGAAGACGGTGTCGTTCTGGCAGTCGCAACTGTTGACTTCAAATCGCAGATGATTCTGTCTGGCCCAGACATCCTCAGCCGAGGCTTTGTCTACATGAGAGAGTCTGGCGACTTGATTCGCCAAAGCCAGCGCATCCTCTTCAATGCAATTCGTATCGCACTGAAAAATAAGGATGCTAGCGTGCAATCAGTCAATGGTGCCATTGTCAACGCTATTCGCCCCTTCCTTTATGAAAATACAGAACGTGAACCGATTATCATCCCTATGATCCTCACACCAGATGAAGAATAAATTATAAAACAGCCCCGTCTTCGGAGCTGTTTTTTCTATGCTTTCTTTTTAGATTAAAACTCAATAAAAATCGAAAGCAGACTAGAAGGCTAGGCGAAAGCATAACTTAAGTTAGGTGAGCCGAAGCCGACGACGTATCATTTTGATTTTTGAAGAGTTTTAGAAATACTACGATTTTTACCTTCAAGATACACCATCAAAATAGAAATATCTGCTGGGTTTACTCCCGAAATACGGCTGGCTTGGCCGATGGTTTCTGGATTGATGAGTTTGAACTTCTGACGGGCTTCGGTTGCGATAGAATCAATGTCATCCCAGTCAATATTGGCTGGAATACGTTTTTCTTCCATGCGTTTCATCTTAGCAACCTGGTCCATGGCTTTGGAAATATAGCCTTCGTACTTGATTTCTGTTTCAATCAATTCGATAATCTTGTCATCCAAGTCCTCTGCAGCTGGTCCGATGAAAGCCACCACATCTTGATAAGAAACTTCTGGACGGCGAAGGAATTCCTTGGCTGTCACTGCATCTGTCAACGGCTTGAAACCCATCTCCTCAACCTTGGCATTGGTTTCCTTGACTGGCTTGAGTTTGATGCTGTCTAGGCGCTTCATCTCATTGTCAAATTGATTTTTCTTGATTGCAAAGCGAGCCCAACGTTCATCATCCACAAGGCCAATCTCACGTCCCATCTCAGTCAAACGCATATCAGCATTGTCATGACGGAGAATGAGACGGTATTCAGCACGACTGGTCAAGAGACGGTAGGGTTCAATGGTTCCCTTGGTCACCAAGTCATCAATCATGACCCCGATATAACCGTCACTGCGCTTCAAAATCAACTCAGGCTTGCCTTGGACTTTCAAAGCCGCATTGATACCCGCGATAATCCCTTGGCCTGCTGCCTCTTCATAACCTGACGTCCCATTTGTCTGACCAGCAGTGAAAAGTCCTGAGATTTTCTTGGTTTCCAGTGTCGCACGCAACTGATGAGGCAAGACCATATCATACTCAATGGCATAACCTGTTCGCATCATCTCTGCATTTTCCAAACCTTTGATGGAATGAACCAAGTCACGCTGGACATCCTCAGGCAGACTGGTTGAAAGTCCTTGAACATAGACTTCCTCAGTATTGCGTCCCTCTGGCTCAAGGAATAGTTGGTGGCGTTCCTTGTCCGCAAAGCGCACAATCTTGTCCTCAATCGATGGGCAGTAACGAGGTCCCACTCCCTTGACTACACCTGTAAACATAGGCGCACGGTGGAGGTTATTTTGGATAATTTCATGACTGGTACCATTGGTATAGGTCAACCAGCATGGCACTTGGTCTTTGACATAATCCTCATCACGTGAAGTGTATGAGAAATGATTAGGCGCTTCGTCTCCTGGCTGAATCTCGGTCACATCGTAGTTGATAGAAGAAGCCTTGACACGTGGAGGCGTTCCTGTCTTGAAACGACCAATTTCGAGGCCCAGTTCCTTGAGATTGTCAGCAAGGTTAATAGAAGCCAAGCTGTGGTTAGGACCTGATGAATACTTGAGGTCTCCGATGATGATTTCCCCACGTAGTGCAGTCCCTGTCGTCACGATAACAGCCTTGGCAGCATATTCTTGATGGGTCGCTGTACGTACACCGACAACTTTGCCGTCTTCAACCAAAATCTCATCAATCATGGTCTGACGAAGAGTCAGATTTTCTTGATTTTCAACCGTCTTGCGCATTTCCTTAGAGTAAAGCTCCTTGTCAGCCTGCGCACGGAGGGCACGGACAGCTGGCCCCTTCCCTGTGTTGAGCATCTTCATCTGGATGTAAGTCTTGTCAATGGTTTTGGCCATCTCGCCACCGAGGGCATCAACTTCACGCACAACAATCCCTTTGGCAGAACCACCGATAGAGGGGTTACAAGGCATGAAAGCCAGCATTTCAATGTTGATAGTCGCAAGCAAGACCTTACAGCCCATACGGCTAGCAGCTAGGGATGCTTCTACCCCAGCATGTCCCGCACCAATTACAATAATATCGTATTCTTCAGTAAAATTATATGTCATTTCTTAACCTTTCAAAAATTTCTCGTAAATAAGGAACTAACTTCTCCTCCTCTAGAGCTTGAGCCATAGTAACCCATTTAAAGTGCGTATGCTCTTCAGGATCTAATCTGATAATTGGCTTCTCCCCAACCCACTCTGCTTTATAAACTAAGCGAGTAAAGACAGTATCCTTAGAGGTATCCAGTTGACTATCTTCGTGAAGAAGTTTGAGCAAACTGCTATCTAGCCTAACTCCCGCTTCTTCAATACATTCTCTAAGAGCTCCATCTCGCGGAATTTCACCCTTTTCAACCCCGCCACCAGGAATATCCCAGTAAGTTGGATAAACATTGGGTTGTCCTCTTTTAATTTCCGAACGCTGAATGAGCAAATAATCATCACCACTATGAACAAGTACATGGGCAATAAGCTTAACCATTATTTTCTCTCCTATTCCTCAAGATGGATGTGTCTTAGTTGGCCGTCCCAATCTGGCAGGGCTGTTTTCAAAAAGGCTGGAACTAGATTGATACCCTTAAGCTGATCCAAATCAATCCACTCACAAGGCTGCCTTTTCTCATCTTCCTGCATGGTCAATGGGGCATCCTCAAGCAAGTCCACCAGATAATGAAACTCGATGTTGTGCCAATAGACACCATCTTCTTCAAAACGATTTTCAACAACAAAAGCTAGTTGCCCAGCTTGAACTTTGACACCCAGTTCTTCCCTCACTTCACGAACTACCGCGTCCTCCGTTCTTTCATTGACTTGAATCGCACCGCCAATAGTGTAATACTTGCCCTTATCTTTGGTGACTAGGAGCTTGCGATTTTGGACAATCAAGGCTGTCCCCCGAACTCCAAAAACCGTATTTCCTACTCTTGTCCGAAAGTCTTGTTGAGTCATTCTTGTCCTTTCCTCTAAACGACACAAAAACAGTCAAAACTCCAAAGAAGTGCAGGACAAAAAAGCCTGCAACATCCATGAGCTTTGACCATCATTTCTATTGCTTTTATTATTGTAGCAAATTGAGAAAATTTGTCAATCTAAATGTACTGACAAACTTGTCCATCGCGGTAAGCATTGTCAATCAAACCACCACCTAGACACTCTTCCCCGTCGTAAAAGACAACTGCCTGACCTGGTGTGATGGCGCGTTGCGGTTCTGCAAAGATAACCTCTGCCTTGTCTCCTTTGACATGGACGGTCACCTTAGAATCAGGCTGACGGTAGCGGAATTTAGCCGTACATTCGAGCGTAAACTCCTCTGGCATGTCACGAGTAAAGTGGACTTGACTAGCCTCTAGGCTGGTTGACATGAGCGAATCATGGTAGAATCCTTGTCCTACATAGAGAATATTCTTGCTTAGGTCTTTTCCGACAACGAACCAAGGGGCATTGTCACCACCGTGTTGCCCACCGATACCGAGGCCTCCACGCTGACCAATTGTATAATACATAAGGCCTGCATGCTCGCCCATATCACGGCCATCCACTGTCATCATTCGCCCTGACTGAGCTGGCAGGTAGTTGCTGAGAAAGTTTTTAAAGTTCTTTTCTCCGATAAAGCAAATTCCTGTCGAGTCTTTCTTCTTAGCAGTCGCAAGTCCTGCTTCTTCTGCGAGTCTGCGAACTTCAGGTTTTTCCAAATGTCCCAGTGGAAACATGGTTTTTTGGAGTTGTTCTTGCGAAAGCTGGCTGAGGAAATAGGTTTGGTCCTTGCCATTGTCCACGCCACGAAGCATGTGAACGATGCCATCCTCATCACGCGCTACTCTAGCATAATGCCCAGTCGCCACATAGTCTGCCCCCAAGGTCATAGCATAGTCCAAAAAGGCCTTGAACTTGATTTCCTTGTTGCACATAACGTCTGGATTTGGCGTGCGCCCTGCACGGTATTCCGCTAGGAAATACTCGAAAACGCGGTTCCAGTACTCTTTTTCAAAATTGACAGAGTAGTAAGGAATGCCGATCTGGTCTGCCACCGCAGCCACATCCTTGTAATCTTCGGTCGCCGTACAGACGCCGTTTTCGTCTGTGTCATCCCAGTTCTTCATGAAGATACCGATCACATCGTAGCCCTGCTCCTTGAGCAAAAGAGCCGTCACCGACGAATCAACACCACCACTCATCCCCACGACAACACGTGTTTTAGAGTTATCACTCATGGTAAGTCTCCCATCTATTCGTTTATTCACGATTGAAGGTCGTGTGTGCTTCAACGATTGAAGGTCGCTTGAGCAGTATTCATTATAACATGCTTGGTTAGAGAAGACAAGAAAGAGGCTGATAATCGACCAACCTCTCTTATAAAATAATCAATCCTTCAACAAAATCCATTGTTGAAATGCTGTTCTAAACCATTGATCGCTCAGATTTCCCAGAATAGAGCTGTCCTAACTATCGAACAGATTAAATCCATACATATCCACGCAATTCTACGTTTAGAATTGCCATAAAATAAATGTTTTAGGGATATTCTAAGTCTTTGACTGCTTAAAATTTTACGTTCTGAAGGATTTTAAAGCTAGAATAGCATAAAAATCATGAAAACTGAACTATTCGAAGCTTCAGAGTCATACGATTTCCATAGGAAGTATCTTTTTAGTACGTGTGGTTAGGAGGTGATTTTAGGGAATCTCCCAAAAACAACCGATTTCCTATTTTTATCAATCAAAAATGTTGATAAATGAGTGTTTTAAAATTAAATTTTAAAGGTATCCTTAAATTTAAAGATTTTTGATAAGATTTCTGTATTTTTTACAATTCAATGATACGATGACATTGTTGGGCTACATAAGCATCGTGGGTCACAATAATGACTGTTTTCCCCTCTCGATTCATCTCCAAGAGAAACTTCAAGACCAAATCTCTATTTTCAGGATCCAGCGAACCTGTCGGTTCATCAGCTAAAATCAGCTGGCTGGGTTTTAAGATGGCTCTAGCAACTGCAATTCGTTGTTGTTCACCACCAGACAACTCGGAGACCTTTTGATGCAAAGTAGCTGGCAAACCTACTCTCTCTAAAATCTCTTCCACCTTTTTGAGCTTGTCTTTCTTGGACAATTTCACATATTTCAGCGCCAGCATGAGATTGTACTCGACCGTTTCATCATCAATTAGGGCAAAATTTTGAAACAGATAAGAGATATGTTCACGGATTATTGTTTGCGACTTGGCAGAATTGACCGCTAGATTTGTCTGACCAAAAATCTCATACCGTCCGCTATATTCACCATCTATCAAACCTAATAAATTTAACAAGGTCGACTTACCACTGCCACTTTTTCCAACGATGGCAACTAAATCCCCCTGACCAATCCTGAGAGACAAGTTATCCAAAATCACTTTTCCCCCAATGGTTTTGGTAATATTTTTCAACTCAATCATAAGATGCCCCCTTTCAATAACTCTACTAGACTTTTTTTCTCCATCCTAGAAGCCAAGGCTAGCACAAATAGTATATCCAAACATGTAAAACCTGCAAACAGCAGAAGTGGCAAGAACGCATGGGCAAAGAAAATCAAGACTAGAAGAGGGAGACTATAGCCCAGCAAGAGCAGAACTAAGAGAGCGCGGTAGCGATCGACCAGTTTCCACCCCATAAACTTCTTGGTAATGATATCCCTGCGCTTCAACAAGAAAGTAGTAACGAGTAAAAAGTAGGAGACAATCATACTGAGAAGAGCAAATAAGGCAAAAAGAACGTTAAAATTACGAACAGAATCCCGATAGGTATCGATCATCTCCTCTTGAATGGCTTGAAGCGATGAAAATTTTAAATAATTCCCATCTGATAATTTCTCAACTAACTCCGTAATCACTTTTTGATTTTGTTCTGTATTTTCAACTTTCATCGGGTTGTTTAAACCTGTCGTTGACAAGCGAGTCTTTTCTTCCCACATCATGTCTTGATCATTTACCAGACTAATGATTGGATTGTGGAGGTTTTCCTTTCGCTCATTATTATAAGGGAAGAAAGACCAATCTCCTTCATAGTAGGCAATTTCTACATCCATATCTTCTATTGTTTGCTTTTGCTGATCTTCATACCTCAGAGAAAGATAGGCTATGGATTTTCCCAAGAACTGATTCTTACTTTCTTGTCCTTTATCACTGGCTGGCATCAAAATAACTTTTTTAGTGCTGGTATCTGGTAACTTGAATCCCTTGCTCTTTAGAAAATTGCTATTAGCATAGTAAACATCTACCTTATCAGGCAGTTGGTACTGCTGTACTTGTTCAGCTTTGATGACTGGTTTGATAGGAAGACTCGCACTTCGCACATAGTTTACTTGTATTTTTGCTAGCAAATCTTGATAAAATTGATAGAAATAATCTGTAGATTTCCCTGACCCTGCTAGCTCTTCTTGCCACAGGTTATCATTGAGTTGGAAGGTTTCTAAGGTCAAGTAATTCCCTTGGCTTACCCACTGTTGCTGATAAGCAAGTTCTTTGTTTTCTTGTTCTAAACTTCTGCCTACCCCAATCAGTAAAACCGTCAATAAAATGGTGGTTCCAATTTTCATCACATAATTGAAGATGAGACCAAGTTTGACAGATGAAAAACCTTTCAACATGGAACTAACTGTCATTTTCTGAATCATCAGGTAGGTCAGCCAACTGATGAACAAATACAACTGTAAAAGCAGAAATTGGGATAAGAGTAAACTTGGGAACAGAAGTTTTGGCCTGTAGTCCAGCACTAAAAATAGTCCCAAGTCAATGACAAGACTTCCACCCAAGAGAAGATAAAAATTAGTCTTTACAAAACCAGCCAAAATCGCCCTACTTTGAAAACCAAGTAACTTTTGAACCCCCACTCGTTTCATCTCCATCATCGGCTGATAAACTGTTACTAACACAAGAAGTAAAATAGCCAAGACAAAAACAATGGCAGATAAAAGCAAATCTCGATTTATGACTTCCACTGCACTTTTATAGGTAGGCTCTAGCAAGGTAGCCTGGTCTATATTGAAAAAACCGCTCCATTTCTGTACAATCCTATCCTTATCCATCTCTTGTGTAGAAGTTATCGTATAGCGACCATTTAAACTACGAGATGTATCCTTGATATAGGTTTGAAAAGTCATAAGCTGAATAGGCTTGGCTTTTAGAAAGGTCGGAATCGTACCAAGTTTATTAGAAATTTCTTTATTACTGTAGACTCCTTCACCATCTGTGGTAAAATCAAGAGAAGAAATCCCAAACTCTTGGTAGGGGAAGGTATCTTTATCAAAAACACCAGACTTGATTACCTCATCACCACTGTCTGTTTTGATGATGGAGACTTTGTACTCCTTTGATACATCCTCAAAAAATCGAAGAACAGACGCTGCAGGTTCGTTAATATCTTTCAAGTACAAATCCAAAGAATCTACAGTCTTTCCCATTTCCCGAATCCGAACCGCCTCACGTGTGTAGTTTACATTAAAAACAAAAAAAGTGGTACACAGCAACAGCAGAAACATACAAAGATAACTGATTTTTTTCATAGAGATACCTCCCGTGAAGAGACGAAAGTAAGATAGGTGCAGGTAATTTTTATTTTTTACTAAATTTTAAGTAGGTGTAAATAAATCCTGCACTTATAGCCAGAGTTATCCACCATTTAAAATCAATATGTAAAAGTGAAAAGATTACAAAACTGATGAACAGCGAGGCTGAAAGATAAACAATGATTAAAATTTTATTTTTCATAGGAATTACCTTTCTAAAGGGATTCTAGTGTTTAGAGCTTATTTGTAAAGTTTAAAATAAACAACTAGGGCAATTGTCAATCAGAATGTTCTTTTATCTGTTAATAATCCTAGAAAATCTTGTCGTTTCAAGTCGGAGAAATGTTTGGTAGAAAGACTTCCTTTTTGAAGTCCATCATCTCTAACCTGTAAATAATAGCTATGTTGGCTTGTTTTAATTGTCAAAAAATCACCCAATACAAAAACTCTTTTCCAGTTGCGAATCTTAAATTCTTTCATCTCTGATTTTGGAATGCGGATAAGTCCTTGCCGCAAATCGCGATGATGCTCACTGATGAAAGTCATCCCATTTCCAAGATTTCTTATCAGCAGTTCATCTGGGGTCACCATCACCAACGCTATTTTAGTTAAGAAAATTTCAACTGTTGGTGGTAAAATCGCTAAATTAAACCACGGGTGTAGGTAGCGATAGGCTAAGAAATAGTGAGGTTCCTCACCCAATCCTAGTTGTTTATATAAGTCCTTGACCTCACTATCTAACCTCGCTTCAAAAGACACATCTGAATGCTCTTCTTCCTTCTTCTGATTAAAATAACGCATCCAGACTAGGAAACCTATAAAGACTAGGATAAATATTCCTGATAAGATATATTTTAAATTGTAGTTCATCACTTAACCTCCTGATTCACGACTCCACCTAAACAAAGACCTATTTATTTTGAGAATAGTTCCATCACAACTTTAAATAAGACTGGTGTCATTAAAACTAGGATAATTCCTATCACAAATATCATGACTACTCGAAAAAGTTCCTTATTTTTAAACATTTTTCCACCCCTTTTCTAGCTACATCATAGTACTGTTAAGACCATTTTAAAATTACACCAAGCTTTTCCACAAGCTTATTTTAGTTTTATTTTCTACTTTTTATATTACTATGATACAATATTTTTAATAGGATTTTATTGTTTGTTAACTTTTTTCACGAAAAGGAGAAAATCATGCGTTATGATTTTGGAAAGGTCTATAAAGAAATACGTGAGTCAAAGGGGCTGACCCAAGAAGAGGTCTGTGGAAATGTCCTCTCAAGAACTAGCCTATCAAAGATTGAAAGTGGTAAGGCGACTCCTAAATATGAAAATATGGATTTTCTTCTCCGGCAAATGAATATGAGTTTTGAAGAGTTTGACTATATCTGCCATCTCTATCAACCGAGCCAACGGACAGAAATCATGCAAACTTATCTCAATATGAATTCCATCATTGGTAGCAACGGTCTAGTCAATTTTTTTGAAACATGCCAAGACTACCTCAAGACCCACCACGACCTGCCTATAGAAGTAATCAGGGATATGCTGGAAGTTGTCATTCATATCCGTCAACATAGTGTAGAGCAACTGTCAGGCCAAGTGAAACAGACTATCAAAAAGCTTTGGGAAAAAATTGAAAAACAAGATACATGGTATGAAAATGATCTAAAAATCCTTAATACCATCCTTTTCAGTTTTCCCATTGAACACCTCCATCTCATCACTGAAAAGATCTTGCAACGCTTAGAAGTCTATAAAAACTATCAACATCTATATGACTTGCGAATGGCAATCCTACTCAACCTTTCCACCATTTACTTATATCATCAAGACAAAAACATGTGTCAACAAATCTGCTACACTTTATTGGAGGATGCCAAGAACAAAAAAAGCTACGATATGCTTGCTATCTGCTATGTCCGTATTGGGATTTGTAGGGATGATGCTAAACTTATCCAAAAAGGGTTCTCCCTTCTAGAGCTGACCGATGAAACTTCCATTCTATCCTTTCTCAAAAAAGAAGTGGAGATCTATTATCAACCAAAGGAAATATAAAAAGTCGAGGGATTTCCTCGACTTTTTCAAATTATTCTGTTCGTTATTTCTTAATACCAGCCGTTGTTAAGCCAGAAGTTTTTAGCAGCTGACCATGAACCGTAACGTCCTGCAACGTAGGCATCTGCTACACGTTCTTGGTTTTCAGCTGAGTAGTCACCGTTCAAGTATGAATCTGTCAATTGGTAACGTCCGATGTATTGACCGTTTGTAGCTGTGTAGCTACCGCCTGATTCTTTTTGAGCGATCCATTCTTTAGCTTCTGCTTCAGATCCGCTTACAGTTGCAGCTGGTGCTGAAACTTCTGTTGAAGCAACTGTTTCTTCTGCTGCAGGTGCGCTTGCCACTGGAGCTGCTTCCTCTGCTACTTCTGGAGTTTCTGCCACTGGAGCTGAAACAGTTTCATCTTGAGCAGCTGGTGCTGCATAAGTAGTTTGCGCTGGTGTTGTAGCTGGTGCTACAGGGCCATCGATAACCAACTCTTGACCAACATAAATCAAATGAATGTTGTCAATGTGGTTGTTTTCTGCCAATTTCTCAACAGTTGTATTGTGAGTTTCAGCGATTTCTGAAAGTGTATCACCTTCTTTAACAGTGTAAGTTGATGATTCTTGAGCAGATACAAATGATGGAGCAAATACTGCAAACAAGGCAGCTACTCCTGCAAGAGTTGTTTTAATCTTTTTAGTTGTTGATTTCATATCTAAAAGTTCTCCTTCTTTCTATACTTCTATCATACCCTTTAAATATTACTGTTTCTTGACACTTTTATGTAGAAATATTACAAAATTATTTTTTATTTCCCTAAATAAGCTATTTTTTGTTACAAAAGATGCTTTTTTATGCTATTTGTAGTGTAAAAAGGTTTTCATCCACAATTAAAGCCAAGACCTTCATTCTTTGATATAATAGAGATAAGAATTTTTATAAGGGGAAACTGATGAAATCACTTCGTTTTCAATCTGTCTTTGATATCATCGGACCAGTTATGATTGGCCCGTCTAGTAGTCATACCGCTGGTGCTGTTCGTATTGGGAAGATTGTCTCTTCGATCTTTGACGATACTCCGACAGAAGTCGAATTCCAACTTTTTAACTCATTTGCCAAGACCTATCGTGGTCACGGAACAGACCTAGCCCTTGTTGCAGGTATTTTGGGCATGGATACAGATGATCCTGAGATCCCAAACAGCCTGGAAATTGCCCACAAACGTGGCATCAAGATTGTCTGGACCATTCAGAAAGACAGCAATGCCCCTCACCCAAACACCACTAAAATTACCGTCAAAAATGCTCACAAGACCATCAGCGTGACTGGTATTTCTATCGGGGGAGGGAATATTCAGGTAACCGAACTCAATGGATTTGCCGTCTCTCTCAATATGAATACACCGACGATCATCATCGTTCATCAAGATATTCCAGGTATGATTGCCCTTGTTACGGAGGCTCTTTCCCGCTATGATATCAATATCGCCCAGATGAACGTTACTCGTGAAAAAGCTGGTGAAAAAGCCATTATGATTATCGAAGTTGACAGTCGCAACTGTGATGAGGCTATCGAAGAAATTCGAAAAATCCCTCATCTCCACAATGTCAATTTCTTTAAATAGGAGGAAGCATGTTTTATTCTATCAAAGAATTGGTCGAGCAGGCAGAACTGGACTTTCAAGGAAATGTCGCAGAACTTATGATTACAACAGAGTTTGAATTGACCGGTCGCGAACGTGAAGAAGTCTTCCTTCTCATGGAACGTAATCTGGAAGTCATGAAAGCCTCTGTCCAACTTGGCCTCAATGAAAATAAATCTCGTAGTGGCCTGACAGGTGGAGATGCTGCCAAATTGGATCATTACATCAAAAACGAAAAAACTCTGTCAGATTACACGATTCTCTCGGCTGCCCGAAATGCCATCGCAGTCAATGAACACAATGCCAAAATGGGCTTGGTTTGTGCCACTCCTACCGCTGGAAGTGCTGGCTGTCTGCCTTCCGTTCTCACTGCTGCTATTGAAAAATTAGACCTCAGCCACGAGCAACAATTGGATTTCCTCTTTGCTGCCGGTGCCTTTGGACTAGTCATCGCAAACAATGCCTCTATCTCAGGTGCTGAAGGTGGCTGTCAGGCCGAGGTTGGTTCGGCCTCTGCTATGAGTGCTGCAGCCTTAACTCTAGCTGCCGGTGGAACACCTTATCAGGCCAGTCAGGCCATTGCCTTTGTCATTAAAAATATGCTAGGCCTCATCTGTGACCCTGTTGCCGGCTTGGTCGAAGTTCCCTGTGTTAAACGTAATGCCATGGGAGCTAGCTTTGCCTTCATCGCAGCAGACATGGCCCTGGCAGGTATCGAATCTAAAATACCTGTGGATGAGGTGATTGATGCCATGTACCAAGTAGGGTCAAGTATGCCAACTGCCTTTCGTGAAACAGCTGAAGGTGGACTCGCTGCCACCCCTACTGGTCGTCGTCTCCAAAAAGAAATTTTCGGAGAATAACTTATCAAAATAGGAGAAACCATGACCTCTATCACAGCTATCTTTTTCGATCTGGATGGAACCCTCGTTGACAGTTCTATCGGGATTCACAATGCCTTTACCCATACCTTTAAGGAGCTGGGGGTGCCTAGCCCTGATGCCAAAACTATTCGTGGTTTTATGGGACCGCCTCTTGAAAGTAGTTTTGCGACCTGCCTTCCCAAAGACCAAATTTCTAAGGCTGTCCAGATATACCGTTCTTACTACAAGGCAAAAGGCATCCATGAAGCTCAACTCTTTCCTCAGATTGTAGACTTGCTTGAGAAGTTATCGAGCAATTACCCTCTTTATATCACCACTACAAAGAATACCCCAACCGCTCAAGACATGACTAAAAACTTGGGAATCTATCATTTCTTTGATGGCATTTATGGTTCCAGCCCTGAAGCACCCCATAAGGCGGATGTCATTCGCCAAGCCTTGCAGACACATCAACTAGAACCAGAACAAGCCATTATCATCGGAGATACCAAGTTTGATATGCTGGGAGCTCAAGAAACAGGCATTCAGAAATTGGCCGTCACTTGGGGATTTGGAGAGCAATCAGACTTGCTCAACTATCAGCCTGATTATATCGCCCATAAACCCTTAGACGTTTTGGGGTATTTTCAATAACATAGACTGAGTAACGACTCTATTTCATACTCTTCGAAAATCTCTTCAAACCACGTCAGTTTCTATCTGCAACCTCAACGCTGTGCTTTGAACAACTTACGGCTAGCTTCCTAGCTTCCTAGTTTGCTATTTGATTTTCATTGAGTATCAGAATAAAATGAAGCAAGTTTACACATAACAAAACGCATATTACCAAGGTTCTTCTGTACTGACCTGATAATATGCGTTTTCTTTTTTATTCAACGTGGGTTGTTTGATTGGCAAAGGCAATAATAGCCTGCTTCAACTCATCTCCGCTGAGAGTTCGGAACTCTTCAATCTTTTGATCGATGGCTTCTAGAGGCATGACATTAACCTTACCAACGAAAATCTTATCCATAACCTGATTATCAACCAGTTCGGTTGACACCAAGAGTTCTTCGTAGAGTTTTTCACCTGGACGGATTCCAACTTCAACGATTGGAATTTCGCTTTCGGTGTGTCCACTTAGAAGGACCATTTTCTTAGCCAAGTCATAAATCTTGACTGGTTTGCCCATATCAAGGATAAAGACTTCCCCATCCTTGGCATAAGCACCAGCATGGATAACCAGACGGCTAGCTTCTGGAATGGTCATAAAGTAACGGGTCATGCGGAAGTCTGTCACCGTTACAGGCCCACCTTCAGCAATCTGACGTTCAAAGACTGGAATCACACTACCACGGCTACCAAGAACATTCCCAAAACGAACTGCACAGTAGGTCGATTGGCTACGTTGATTAAAGCCAGTGACAATCAACTCAGCCACGCGCTTGGTTGCTCCCATAACATTTGGTGGATTAACCGCCTTATCTGTCGAAATCATTACCATCTTAGGTACTTTGGCTTCATCAACAGCCTTAGCAACGTTGTAAGTTCCACGGATATTGTTTTTGAAGGCTTCTTTTGGATTGCGCTCCATCATAGGAACGTGCTTGTGGGCCGCCGCATGATAAACAATAGCTGGCTTGTACTGCTCAAAGACTTGCAACAGACGGTCATAGTCTTGAATATCTGCAATCACTGGCACATAATCAATTCCTTGGAACTTACGAATCAATTCATGATATACAAGATAGATTGAATTTTCCCCGTGACCGAGCAAGACAATGCGTTCAGGATTGAAACGGCTAACTTGGCGACAGATTTCAGAACCGATTGAGCCACCAGCACCTGTAACCAAGATTGTCTTACCTGTCAGTTCTGCTCCCAGACGCGATTCGTCAAGACGAATTTCCTGACGACCCAAAAGGTCCGTAATATCAATTTTTTGGAACCCAGTAGTTGCTTGGTGAAGTCCCTGAACAACGGTTTCAACTTTAGGCATCTTGTAACATTTGACACCCAGCTTATTACACATCTGCAAGATACGTTCATATTCTGACGGGTCAAGCGACGGAATCGCAACGATAACACGCTCGATTTGGTGGCGTTTGGCTAATTCCGGCAGATCATCATATGAACCTAAAACAGGGATTCCACCAAGTTTTTGACCCTTTTTCTTAGAATCCTTGTCCAAAATACCGACAAGTTCTAATTCACTAGTTGGATGTTGGTAACTATCCATAAAGAGGGCCCCACCATCACCAGCACCAATCAAGAAAGTACGGCGGTGTTCCCCATCACCACTACCTTTTTTGCGTCTAGAGTAGATTAACTGCCAAGTAATCCGTGGCAATAAAATCAAGAAGGTACTCAACAAGATAAAGAGAATGATGAAACGGATTGAAAAAAGTGGCAAGAAGGCATAGCAGATACTATATGACAAGACGCTGCTGGCAGTCACACCAAAAAAGATTTTCATGAAATCCGTAATCTTGCTGTAACGACTAATACTAGCGTTCAACCCCCAAAATCCAATCATCAATTGATAGAACAGGAAGGCCAAACTCGTATAGATAATGTAGTCAACAGGTGCTGGATTAATCAAGCCGTAGAATAAAATATAAGATACAATGATGGAAACCACCATACTCAAAATATCAAATATTCCCCAGAAAACCTGTTTTTGTTGTTTATTTAAAATTTCCACCAGATCAATCACATAATCTGTGAGTTTTTTATTCATAGAAATTTACTCCTCCTTAAAAGAGCCGAATAGTTATATTGTTATTATAACACTTTTTCTCTAGTTTACGACTTGCTACAATCTTTTAATTGCTTTTTCGTAACAGTTTCATAAAAATAAACTGTCTGACAAATCCTGGACAAAGAGCAACCACCATCTGAATCGCAACACTCTTGGCGTACTCCAGGTAAGAAATTTGTCCTCGCTTCAGCATCCGTTGACGAGCCTGACGATAGAGTTTGAGGTAACGCAGTCCCCCACGACGTTCAAACATCCCTGCTCCAACACGAACCCTACACAAGATTTGATCCAGATTTCCAGTCTTAGCTCCTGCAGCAATCATGTTGAGCCAGAGGAGGTCATCCTCCATATAAAGGCCATCCTCATAGTTGCCTGCCTTGAGAACCATGTCCTTCTTGAACATGACAGTCATGTGGTTAAAGGCACTTCTCATCCTTTGATAAGCTACAATATCTGCATGCTGGGTTGGAACACGACGGTAAGAAACAATCTCATCAGGATTGTCAATAAATTCTGCAATATGTCCACCTAATAGGTCGAGGTTGTTCTTCTCCATTAGCTGAACCTGTTTCTCAAAACGGTCTGGAACAGCGATATCATCCGTATCCATACGGGCAATAATATCATACTGACACTGCAAAACACCCTGTCGAAGAGCCAGACCCAAACCTTGATTCTGCTCAAGAGGATAGCGTTTCACTGGAATATCAGACTCAGCTTCAAGCTGGTCTAATACCTGATAGAGCTCAGGTGTCAAAGGCCCATCCTCAACCAGAACCAATTCGCTCGGTTTCAGGGTCTGATTTTGAACACTCTCAATAGCATCCTTTAAAAATGTCGGATTTTCCTTGATATAGACCGACATCAATACGCTGATTTTTTGCTTTTCAGACACAGTTTTTCTCCAATGTATAGATTTCCTTCCACTATTTTATCATAATTTTCAAGACTTTCCCATTTTTATCTTGAAAGCCAGAAACCTTACTTGACATTATAGGGAAAAAGCCTTAAAATAAGCTGTTATTAAAATCAGCTAGAAGAGGTATTTTATGAAAAAGCAATCACTCTTTTTTGTTCCAGGTATTATCCTGATTGGTGTTTCCTTGCGGACTCCTTTTACTGTTTTACCCATTATTTTGGGAGATATTTCGCAAGGGCTTGGAGTAGAAGTTAGTTCACTTGGTGTCTTGACCAGCCTTCCTCTCCTCATGTTTACCCTCTTCTCACTCTTTTCTACCCGACTGGCTCAAAAAATCGGCTTGGAGCATCTCTTTACCTATAGCCTTTTCTTCTTGACCATCGGTTCTCTCATTCGACTAATCAATCTGCCCCTGCTCTATCTAGGAACCTTGATGGTTGGGGCAAGTATCGCAGTCATCAATGTGCTGCTTCCTAGTCTCATCCAAGCCAATCAACCAAAGAAAATTGGTTTTCTGACCACCTTATATGTAACTTCTATGGGGGTTGCGACGGCTCTGGCTTCCTATCTAGCCGTGCCTATTACACAAGCCAGCTCTTGGAAAGGCCTTATCATCCTCCTCACCCTGCTCTGTCTGGCAACTTTTTTGGTCTGGCTGCCTAATCACCGCTATAATCACAGACTGGCTCCACAAACCAAACAAAAAAGCAAAACAAAGGTCATGCGTAACAAACAGGTCTGGGCAGTGATTGTCTTTGCAGGTTTTCAATCCTTGCTCTTTTACACCGCTATGACCTGGCTACCTACCATGGCTATCCATGCAGGCCTATCCAGTCACGAAGCAGGCTTGCTGACCTCTATCTTCTCTCTGATTAGCATTCCTTTTTCAATGACCATCCCAAGCCTGACAACCAGCTTGTCAACTCGCAACCGTCAGCTCATGCTCACTCTAGTTTCACTGGCTGGTGTAGTCGGTATTTCCATGCTCTTTTTCCCAATTGGTAATTTCTTTTACTGGCTTACCATCCATCTCCTCATCGGAACTGCAACTAGCGCCCTCTTCCCTTATCTCATGGTCAACTTTTCACTCAAGACAAGCGCTCCTGAAAAGACTGCCCAATTGTCCGGCCTATCTCAAACAGGAGGCTATATCCTGGCAGCCTTTGGTCCGACCCTCTTTGGTTACAGCTTTGACCTTTTCCACTCTTGGGTACCAGCTGTAGCTGCCCTCTTGCTCGTCGATCTCCTGATGACTGTGGCCCTCTTTACAGTGGACAGAGCTGATAAAATCCTCTAAACTTCTAGTTTTAGCTAGAAGTTTTTTATATATAAAAATTTTATACATTTCTCTTGACAGGGCTTTCATTTAGATGTACAATGTATGTGTAGAAAAATTATATATAAAAATCTTACACATTAGAAAAGGAGGTTCCCCATGTACTTTCCAACATCCTCTGCCTTGATTGAATTTCTCATCTTGGCCGTACTGGAGCAGGATGATTCTTATGGTTATGAGATTAGCCAAACCATTAAGCTGATCGCTAATATCAAAGAATCTACACTCTATCCCATTCTCAAAAAATTGGAGGGCAATAGCTTTCTGACAACCTATTCTAGAGAGTTCCAAGGTCGCATGCGCAAATACTACTCCTTGACAAATGGTGGTATAGAACAGCTCGTGACCCTAAAAGATGAATGGGCACTTTATACAGACACCATCAATGGCATCATAGAAGGGAGTATCCGCCATGACAAGAACTGAATACCTGACTCAGCTAGAACTCTATCTCAAAAAACTGCCTCAGGCTGACCAAATTGAAGCCATGGACTATTTCAGGGAACTCTTTGACGATGCTGGAGTCGAAGGAGAAGAAGAACTCATCGCTAGCTTGGGAACTCCCAAAGAAGCGGCCCACGAAGTTCTATCAAATCTTCTCGACAAAAAAATCAATGAAGCGCCTGCTCAAAAAAATAACCGACAAATTTTGCATATCGCCTTGTTAGCTCTCCTTGCAGCACCCATCGGTATTCCTCTGGGAATCGCCATTCTCGTGTCCCTGTTCGCAATCTTTGTGGCAGCCTTGACTGTCATTCTAGCTTTCTTTGCGGTTTCCATACTTGGTATCATCGGCGGATTCCTATTTTTAGTTGAAAGTTTCACTGTCCTCGCCCAAGCCAAATCAGCCTTTATCTTGATTTTTGGTGCTGGTTTACTGGCTATCGGTGCTTCTTCACTAGTCTTACTAGGTATTTCCTATGTAGCTCGTTTCTTCGGTCTACTCATTGTTCGCCTGGTGCAATTTGTTCTCAAAAAAGGAAAGAGAGGTGACCAGCATGCGTAAATGGACAAAAGGATTTCTCATTTTTGGTGTGGTGACTACCGTTATCGGCTTTATCCTGCTCTTTGTAGGCATCCAATCTGACGGGATCAAGAGCCTACTTGCCATGTCTAAGGAGCCTGTCTATGATAGTCGGATGGAAAAACTGTCCTTTGGCAAGGAAGTCGAAAACCTAGAGATTACGCTCCACCAACACGCGCTCACTATCACGGACTCTTTGGATGATCAAATCCACATTTCTTATCATCCATCTATTTCTGCTCACCATGATCTTATCACAAATCAGAACGATAAAACGCTGAGCCTCACTGATAAGAAACTGTCTGAAAGTCCGTTTCTCTCTTCTGGAATTGGCGGGATTCTCCATATCGCAAGTAGCTACTCTAGTCGTTTTGATGAAGTTATTCTCCAATTGCCAAAAGGAAGAAGCCTAAAAGGAATCAACATCTCAGCCAATCGCAGACAAACCACCATCATAAATGCTAGCCTTGAAAATGCGACCCTCAATACAAACAGCTATCTCCTCCGAATTGAAGGAAGTCGTATCAAAAACAGTAAACTCACAACCCCTAATATCGTCAATATCTTTGATACAGACCTTACAGATAGTCAGCTAGAGTCAACAGAGAAGCACTTCCACGCTGAAAATATCCAAGTTCACGGCAAGGTAGAATTAACTTCTAAAGACCATCTCTCAATCACTCTGACGCAAAAAGAAAGCCAACGAATTAATTGGGATATCTCAAGTAACTATGGTTCTATCTTACAAGCAACAAGAGAAAAACCTGGATCAAAATACACAGAATTAAGTAACCCTTACAAAACTGAAAAAGCTGATGTCAAGGATCAACTCATTGCGAGAGCTGATGATGATATCACTCTAGTATCCATACCAAACAGGCGTTGACAAAAGCGCTTACATTTGCTACTATGGAAGCATATTTATCTAACTAAAAAGGAGGTTCTACCATGAAACAAGAATGGTTTGAAAGTAATGATTTTGTAAAAACAACAAGCAAGAACAAGCCTGATGAACAAGCCCAAGATGTTGCAGACAAGGCTGAAGAAAGGATAGCCGATCTCGATACACCAATTGAAAAAAATACTCAAGTAGAGGAGGACGTCTCTCAAGCTGAAGTCGAACTGGAAAGCCAGCAAGAAGAGAAAATTGAAACGCCTGAAAACGGTGAAGCGAGAACAGAAATAGAAGAAAAGAAAGCATTAGATTCTACTGAGGAAGAGCAAGACCTTTCTAAAGAAACAGAAAAAGTCACTATAGCTGAAGAGAGTCAAGAAGCACTTCCTCAGCAAAAACCAACCACGAAAGAGCCCCTTCTTATCAGTCAATCCTTAGAAAGTCCCTATATCCCCGACCAAACTCTAAAATCTACGGATAAATGGAAAGAGCAAGCGCTTGATTTTTGGTCTTGGCTAGTGGAGGCTCTCAAATCTCCTACAAGCAAGCTTGAAACAAGTAGCACACACAGTTACACAGCCTTTCTCTTGCTCATTCTGTTTTCTGCATCTTCCTTTTTCTTTAGTATCTACCACATCAAACATGCTTACTATGGACATATAGCAACTATGCATAATCACTTCCCTGAACAATTTGCTTCATTAAATCTCTTTTCGATTATCTCTATCCTAGTAGCAACAACACTCTTCTTCTTTTCATTCCTCTTGGGTAGTTTCGTCGTGAGACGATTTATCTACCAAGAAAAGGACTGGACGCTAGAAAAGGTTCTCCAACAATATAGTCAACTCTTGGCAATTCCAATCTTCCTCACTGCTATTGCTAGTTTCTTTGCCTTCTTTGACAGCCTGCGATTTACAGCCCTCTTGTGTGTGATTAGCATCGGAATCATTCTGCTCGCTAGTCTCCATATCATTACAAGGCCAAGTCAAGCAAGTGAAACCGACTCCTTTTATCAGTTATTCTTGTCTGTCCTTGTGAACGGAGTTATTATCCTCCTCTTCTTTGTAGCTGAAGTGGCGCTGATTGGGGATTACCTTCGTATCTTGGCTTTTCTTTAAACTTTAATCCTGTCTTTCATGGCAGGATTTTTTCTATGTCAAAAAGCAAGTCGATTGACCTGCTTCTGCATTACTTTTCTTGTGCTAATGTTTTAAAATCTTGTTCTGAGATGGGTTGTACTTCTAATTGATTGGCATCTAGTTGGTGGTAAGATTCTGATGATAGTGACTCTAGGAATTGTGCATAGTCCAAGCGGGCGATAGCTTCATAGTCTTCTGGTTTAGAGCCATCTCCTGTGATTTGAACCAAGTCAATCTCCCACTGGACTTCCTTATCCACCAATTGCTCAATATAGGCAGCAGGAACAAATGGTTCTCTCGGTAACACTGTCTTGACTCCTTGAGCCAGATGGTAAACACCATGCACTTGGCCTTCTCCATCCTGATAGAAGGAAACTCTTGCAAAGTAAGCATCGGTCTCTTGAACCGCACGTACACGTGCTTCAAACTGAGCCAAGCCATCTTCCCCTAAAAAGCTTTTCAAATCCTCATGACTAAAGAAAACAGGATTAAAAATTCCTTGGCAAATCGTAAAACGGGCTGCGGTGTCTCCCAGATAGGCTTGAATACTTGCTTGGAAATAAGCTTCAAAGTCAAAGCCATTTAGCCCTTCAATCTCAGTTCCTGTGTAAGCAAGCAGAGCATCTAAAAATAACTTGATAATCCGCCAGTCTGTCTTCGTTAATAGGTCAGGAAGATCGACACGGTAAGCCTTTTGACCATCAGCATAACTGACTTTAAAGAGAAATTGCGATTGCCCCACTATCGCACACTCGATATACTCAAGACGGTTGAGAGGCTGACGGAGATAGACTGCATCATAACTATGCGACTCCAAACCATCTACCAAGGCCAAGATAGACTTGGCAGTCAAAATTTCCTGTTCTCCTAAAATGCTCTGTTTATTTGGAATAAAAAATGTTTTCGTCATAACTGGACTCCTTTGAAATCGTTTACATATAGTATACCTTATTTTCCTGAAAGATACAGAAACAAACTTTAGATTTTTTAGTAAAAAGCATAGAAAAACAGCCCCTGAGGACTGTTTGATCTTATACAGTAGCTGCTTGATCCAAGCTTTCACCGATAGCGGCTAGGCGCTCGACAACTTCAGCTTGTGTCAATTCATGTTCTGAAACATAGCGGTTACGTGGGTGAACACGGCACTCGTGTGAGCATCCACGAAGGTACTTGTCTTCATTTTCTTCTGATGTCAAGATACGACGGTTACAGAAGGGATTTCCACAGTTGACATAACGTTCACATGGTGTTCCATCAAACCAGTCTTTTCCTACGATAGTTGGGTTGACATGGTTAACATCTACGGCAATACGCTCGTCAAAGACGTACATTTTCCCATCCCAAAGTTCACCTTGGACTTCTGGGTCTTTACCGTAAGTTGCAATTCCTCCGTGCAATTGGCCGACATCTTTGTAGCCTTCACGGACCATCCAGCCTGAGAATTTCTCACAGCGAACACCACCTGTACAGTAAACCACAACGCGCTTGTCCATGAATTTTTCCTTATTATCACGAACCCACTGTGGCAACTCACGGAAGTTGCGGATATCTGGGCGGATAGCCCCACGGAAATGTCCTAGGTCATACTCATAATCGTTACGTGTGTCAAGGACAACGGTATCTTCGTCAAGAAGGGCTTCTTTGAACTCTTTTGGAGACAAGTAGGCACCTGTTGTTTCAAGTGGGTTGATGTCGTTGTCAAAGTCGTTGTCTTCCAAACCAAGGTGGACAATCTCTTTCTTGTAGCGAACAAACATCTTCTTGAAGGCTTGTTCACTTTCTTCGTCAATCTTGAACCAGAGGTCTTCCATGCCTGGGAGGCTGTGAACGTAGTCCATGTATTTTTGAGTTGTTTCGTAGTCACCTGAAACTGTTCCATTAATTCCCTCGTCAGCGACTAGGATACGGCCTTTAAGGCCGATTGATTTACAGAAGGCCAAGTGGTCTGCAGCAAATTGCTCTGCATTTTCAATTGGAGTATAAAGGTAGTAAAGTAAGACACGAATATCTTTTGCCATAAGATTTGTTCTCTTTTCTATTCTTAAATTTTCAGAATTTTTCATCTAACTATACTAGTATACCTGCCTGAGAAAACGAATGCAATTTATTTGACTGGAAATTGTAGAAAGGGACTTATCCCTGCGCTTCATCAGTAACCATAGCGAATAGCAGATAATTCTCTCAATTTTTTGATCTGCTCGGATTGACTTTCTGATAAACTTAGCTTGTTATCAATCAATACGCGCGCAAGGTCAACATTCATTTGACTCAATATAAATGGGGTAGAAGTCCCATCGTCCTCTAATCGTCTTTTATAACTCACTAACAGATTTTTCAAGGGAGTCAGTTGAGGCGCATCCTTTATGTCTTCCAGTAGATAGTCTATAATAGTCATCGCTTCACAACGTCTTTCACTGCCTCCGGCAAACCATTTTAATAGTGTCATTCTCATTTTCCTCCTTAAATTAAAAAACTATCATTCTTACTCTCGAACTAATATTTTACCCAAACACCCTATGTAAAAAAGTCAGCAAAAATGGTAATGTCGCGAAAATATTATTAATCACATGCACCGCATAGGATGGATAAATGCTCTTGGTATAGCGGGTCAAACTAGCAAAGATGATGCCAGATGTTGCAAAGACGAAGATATCTAACAAACTAGGCAGGCTTGAAAAATGAGGAAGAGCAAATAAAATTGACGGAAGAAGCAAATCAAGGCCAAATCTCGAATGCTTAAAAAAGGCATGTTGCAGTAATCCTCTATAGATTAGCTCTTCCATAAGTGGAGTCAGAAAGAACAAAGTTATATAGATACCTAGCTCAGCAAAGTTGGTCCCACTATAACCGATCAATACAGCCCAACCTTCAGCAGTTGACTGAACATGTTTAGCTGTCTGAACGTTAAAAGAGATATGGAGCACTACCACTAATACTGTCAAAATCGAATACCAAAGCCATTTTTTTCTTGGAATACGAAAGAGGTAGCCATGGCCTGTCTTAACCAGAATCCAAATCATGACTCCGCTAAATAGTAAACTCAAGATATTTTGAATCCAGACGAAATTGCCAATCTGGGAAGAAAATTGCCAATAATTTTGTACAATAAGCGTCAACTGAGAAAGACCAAATACGAAAAATAAGTAAGACAAGACTGCACTTATTTTGAAGACAAGCTGATACTTTTTCATGTGAACCCTCCTTTGTAAACTCGTAACATCTCTAATATAAACCATATTTACCCAAATCCTTACTCTAAATCCTAAATAGTGCTTGAGATTTCCTGAATGGTTACAATAAGGGAAATGAGAAAACAGGAATATCTATGTCTTTATTTCAAAAAATCACTGCCTTCCCCAGACAAACCTGAGGAAAACAGTGATTTAATTTTTAGGAATTAGGAATGAATACACGAAATCAATTGATCTTATGATTTTTTGTTTTTCAAGAATTCATCGTATTGTTTTTGCATTTCATTCAATACTTTTTCGTAGGCACCTTCAGATTTCAATTTTTCCATCAATTCTGGAATAGCTTTGTCTGGGTCTACAGTACCAGTGTTGATAGCTGTATCGAATTGTTGCATTGTGTTAGAGATTGCTGAGATTTCAGATTTCACATTGTCAGTGTTAAAGATGAATCCAAGCGCTGGAGATTCTTTAGCTTCTGCCAATTGTTTCTTAGAATCTTCGATTTGTTGGTCTGTAACGTTTTCGTTGATGTAAAGAATCCAGTTGTTACCAGTGTTCCATCCACCCATGTGAGTGTTTCCTTTGTAGCCATCAAGGACACGAACACGGTTTTCTTTACCTGCAATTTTTTCCCAGTTCTTGCCTTCTGGACCATAAACAAGACCATTCAAGAGTTCTGGGTTAGTGTTCAAGAGGTTCAACACTTCCATTGATTTTTCTTTGTTCTTAGAGTTGTTTGAGATAACAAAGTTAGCAACTTGTGTTGTTTGGTTTTTCTTGATGAAGTTAGTAATTGGTTTGATTTGGATGTCTTTGTTTGCAACACGTGAAAGCAAGCTGTTACCGTAGTCAGCTGGTCCTACTGTTTCTTCACGAACGAACCAAGTATCTTGTTGAAGGTCAAATGAAGTATCGCTTGTTGCTACGTCTTTTGGAATATATCCAGCTTCATAGAATTTGTGAAGAGTCTTCAAGTGTTCTTTGAAACGAGGTACTTCGTAACGGTTTACGATCTTAGTAGTGTCTCCTTCAAGGTCGATAACGAATGGAAGTCCGTTTGGAACTGGGTAGTCAAAGTTATCAGATGGGATGAAGTTCTTAGTAACCGCAAATGGCACTACATCTGGAGCTTTTTCTTTGATTTGTTTCAAGACTGGCTCAAGTGTTTCGTATGAAGTAACACCTGAAATATCGATACCGTATTTAGCAAGAAGAGTTCCGTTGAAGGCGAAGTTTTGAGATGATGCAACGTTGGCTGCAACTGGAACAGAGTAAATTTTACCGTTTACAGTGTTACCTTTGATGTAAGCTGGGTCAAGTGCTTTATAAAGTTCTGCCCCTTCTTTCTTATACAAGTCAGTCAAGTCAGCATAGGCACCTTTTTGAGCATTTACAACATAGTTAGATGCAAAGGCGATATCGTAGTTTTCACCAGATGATGTGATAACTGACATTTTCTTATCATAGTCACCCCATCCAAGATATTGGATATCCAATTTAGCACCAACTTTTTCACCGATGATTTTGTTGGCATTTTCTAGCAATTCATCTAAGTTATCTGGTTTGTCACCGATTTGGTACATTTTGATAACAGTTTTTTCACCTGAAGCTGAGTCAGCAGCTTTTTTGCTGTTACCTGAAAGGTTTCCACAAGCAGCGAGACCAGCAGCCAAAGCGGCTACGCTAGCAGATGCAAAAGCATATTTTTTCCAGTTTTTCATGACAAAAACTCCTTTTTTTATTTTTAAACTTATAAACAATGTAATGATCTTAACTTCACGCAAGGGAAGTTTGGAAATGAGAAATGATTTTTCTCGACAAGTACTATTCTTTCACACCACCGATAGTCAAACCTTTTACAAAGTAGCGTTGGAAGAATGGATACAAAATCGCGATTGGAAGGGTTGCGACCACAACCATGGCCATACGACCTGTTTCTTTTGGAAGAGCAACTCCCAGTTGACCAGATAGGCCGACTGCTTTGGCGATGTAGTCCATATTTTGCTGGATTTGCATGAGCAAATATTGCAATGGATACAAGTTGTCACTCTTGATGTAAAGAAGGGCGTTGAACCAGTCATTCCAGAAACCAAGTGCTGTCAAAAGCGTTATGGTTGCGATACCTGGTAGTGACAATGGCAAACAAATTTGGAAGAAGATCCGCGCCTCACTAGCACCATCGATACGAGCGGATTCAAGAATGGCTTCTGGGATGGTCTTCTTGAAGAAGGAACGCATCAAGATGATGTTAAATGGTGAGAGAAGCATTGGAACAATCAAGGCCCAAACTGTATCACCAAGTTGAAGTAAACGAGTTACCACGATATAGCCTGGTACCAAACCAGCGTTGAACAACATACTAAGAAGGGCAAAGATCGTAAAGAATCTGCGATACTTAAAGGTTGTCCGTGAGATGGCGTAGGCATAGGTTGTTGTGATAAAAACGTTTGTGATAGTCCCCACCACTGTTACAAAGACTGAGATGAAGAGGGCTTGGAGGATTTTATCCTTAAACTGTGCCAAAAATTCAAAACCGTCTAATCCAAATTGGGATGGGAAGAAGCTATATCCATTTTGGAGGATACTCTTTTCATCTGTCACCGAAATAACGATAACGAATACAAAGGGTAGGATACAAGAGAGGGCAACCAAACCAGAAATGGTACTAAAGAAGATATCTGCTTTCTTACTGAAGGAGTGAATGCCGACATTATCAATTTTTTCTTTTTTAATTTTCTTTTCTGCCATATTCTCCTCCTTTCTAGAACAAGGCTGAGTTTGGATCAACTCGTCTTGCAAGTAAGTTTGATAGGATAACCAGAATCAAGCCGACAACTGATTGGTAGAGACCTGCTGCTGAAGCCATCCCGATATCCGCTGTCTGAGTCAAACCGTTATAAACATATACATCCAAAACGTTGGTTACGTTATAAAGCTGACCAGCATTGTGGGGGATTTGGTAGAAAAGACCGAAGTCTGCACGAAAGATATTTCCGACTGCAAGGATGGTCAATACAGTTACCAATGGTGTCAACTGCGGAATGGTTACATTGCGAATTCGTTGCCATTTGCTAGCCCCGTCCACTGTTGCTGCTTCGTAGTAGGTTGGATCAATTCCCATGATTGTTGCATAGTACATGACACTGCTATATCCAAAGCCTTTCCAAATACCTAGGAAAAGTAGGAGATATGGCCAGATGCCCAAGTCAGCGTAGAAATTGACTTCCTTCATTCCGATAGATTCTAGGAAATGGTTGAATACCCCTTTATCAATGTTTAGGAAGGCATCTGTAAAGAAACTGATGATAACCCAAGACAAGAAGTAAGGGAACAACATAGAAGTTTGGAAAATCTTAACCATTCTCTTAGAACGGAGTTCACTGAGGATAATGGCAATCCCTACTGATACAATCAAGCCAATAAAGATAAATCCGAGATTGTAGAGGACAGTATTTCGTGTGATGATAAAGGCGTCTCTTGAACTAAACAAGAATCTGAAATTATCTAGTCCGACCCATTTACTATTCACGATACTATCTATAAATCCATTACTGGTCATGTGGTAGTCTTTAAAGGCAACCACGTTCCCAAATACTGGAATGTAGAAGAATAGAATCAACCAGAGTGCCCCTGGTAAAACCATCAAGAGAAAGATCCAATTGTCTCTCAAGGTTTTTGAAAACTTATTCATAATTTCCTCCCTTTTTTATTTTGATATCCATCTAAAAATTCCTTTTTAGACTTTTGATAACGATTACATTATTAGTATACTCCTATTTGAAGGTTAGGTTAAACTACTAATTATAGAAAAAACTCCACAAATTATTTTATGTGGAGTACTTTTTTAAGAAAGGGATGTTTCACGAGAAACACTCTGCCCAAGGCACGGTGTTCTTGTTTTTAAGTCGTATAAATCGTTGAAGCTGTCGCAA
The DNA here is from genome assembly GCF_026782895.1 of Streptococcus mitis. Taxonomy (GTDB): domain Bacteria; phylum Bacillota; class Bacilli; order Lactobacillales; family Streptococcaceae; genus Streptococcus; species Streptococcus mitis_CB. The sequence goes on along the minus strand of NZ_JAKUXJ010000002.1, from coordinate 98,189 downwards.
TAGTATGCCACTGGTTGGCTGTTGTGGCTGCGAAGTTCTTGTCTGCGTAGAAGTCGTTAAATGGCAGAATTTCTACTTCCAACTCGTCGATGCGGTCAATCTGACCAGCTAGATAAGCCTCGATGCGATTTTCTGCTCGCTTGATGCGTTGCAAGAGTCCGCCCATACGGATATCGACCGTATCCAAGCCAAAGACCTTGTTTTCTTTCAGCCATTGGTGGCTAAAGAGGGCATGGAAGTCTTCAATTTGGCTTCTGAGTTCTGGTAATTCTTGTCTTGCGATTTCTTGCAGACTTTCTTTATCATCCGTTTGGTAGGCCTGACGAATACGCCGTCCCACGTCCACTTTGCTACTTAAAATCTGGTTCAACTGGGCCTGAGTTTCAAAGAGGTAGGCATAGTTGCCAGCTTTTTCTTTAATGTTAGCAAGAATCTCAGTTGCCTGAGCGAAGTGCGGTTTGTCCTGTTCAGGTGTCATGTGTCGGTCAAGAATCGGACAGAGAATATCCTGATAAAAGACATAGCGGTTAGGATTGATCCCGCTGAGATTACCTGGTAGATCTGGCAAGAGGTTAGCAAGGTCAATCTGCATAAAGTCCTCAACCGATAGACCAGTATTGGTTTTGAAGTGTGCAGACAGTCGGTCTATGTCATTGCGATAGCTGAGTTCTGCCCAGATTTGCAAGCTTGGTAGGATAGAAAACTGAGCGGTCTCACCACCATTATCCCCCCAACCTGTCACGATAACTTCTTTGATATCATTGGCACGACAGGCCTTGTTCGCTTCAAGAGCGATAAGACAGCTGAAATGGTTGTGAGGCGTAAAACCGATCCATTTCCAAGCCCCGCCTGCAAAGGCGATATCTTGGCTAATCTTGTGGTGATTACGGAAGTTGCGATTGTATTTTTCCTCGCTATCCTGATAATAGTCCCAGTAAACCAAAGTCACACGGTCTTTGAGACGGTCTAGGTAGACACGAGTTTCTTCTGGAATTTCCACATCACGGTCGTACTGGCCATCTGCTGACATAAGTTTAAAGAACATATCGCTCCACATCTGGCAGTGGAAACCATATTTGTCAGCAATATCCAGCACGCGCTCCAAGTGTTGGCACATGAGGAGACTACGATCCACAACACCGTTCAGAATCAAGTAGCGTCCCAAACCAACCAAGTGGGCTTCGTCCATCCCGATATTGACCTTGCGAGTTTGTAGTTTAGATAGAGTAGCAAACATGCCATCAATCAGGTTATAAACCTTTTCTTCGCCAATGAGAAGAATATCCTCCACATCACGGAGCTCCTGGACTTCTTTGACACCCCATTTGACGAAGGCTGACAAGTGGGCCAAGGTCTGGATACATGGCACAAAGGTCATGTCAAACTGCTGGGCATAGGCTTCGATTTCCTGCAACTCCTCAGCCGAATAAGCTCCACGGAAATAGCCAAAGTAAGGCTGCCCTTCAATCTGGTAGGTGTCCTCCATGTAAAGCTCAAAGGTTGAGTAGCCCATGAGAGCCAAGACCTCAACCATCTGCTTGGCAGAAGCCACATTCAGCACCGCATTTCGCGAACAGTCTGCCATGTAGGCTAAATCTTCATAAGCCGCCTGCTCCTCAATCTCTACTTTATCACCTTCTACTAGAGATGTTGCCAACAAGGACAAGGCACGATAAAGTTGGTGAGGTTTGCGGTAGGTCAATTGATAGTGACCGCCCTCACCCTTGATAGAGATAGAGGCTTGGTCAGACTGAGCGATGGCCACTTCCACATCTGGTAAAGAGATATGCTTTGTTAGCAAGTCGATTGCCTGAGTTTGTTTGGAACTAAGTCCTGTAAATCTTACCATTGATTTTCCTCCTGTAGCCAGTTGACAAGGGCTCCGTAGAGATTGGAATCTGCATGATAGGTGCAGGCTTGGATGACAGGTGCGACCGTGTATTCTTCGTAGGTCTCGACAAAGTTATCAACAGCCTTCTTGACACCTTGAATAAAATCTGGATTTTGACTGATAGAGCCTCCCAGACTGATGACATCTGGGTCGATGAGATATTGGATATTGAGCAAGCCTTGCGCCAGATTGCGGTTCATGCGCTCAATGGCTTCTTGGCAAAGGGCATTTCCTGCTTCGGCCTCTTGGTAAATCTTGCGACCGTCCCAGTCAGTCTGACCAGATTTTTCAATCACGTAGCGCACCATATTTCCAGTTGACGCTAGTTGCGACCAGTTGTTGAGCTTTTCAGCAGGGGCAAGGGTGGTCATGTAGCCAAATTCCCCACCCAGGCCGTTATGGCCTCGATGAAGTCTTCCATTGATAATCATGGCTCCGCCAATCCCTGTCCCAATCACGACACAGGCTGCATTTTCAAGTTCTGGATGGGCCAGTAATTCACTGAGTCCAACGCAGTTGGCATCATTTTCTAGATGGACAGGAATCTGATAAGAGCTAAGCGCCTCATACCAAGAAAATCCGTGGATATAAGGCACGGCACTGAAGCCATCAATCACACCTGTCTCTTGATTGACCGCACCTGGAACGCTCATAGCAATCCCACTGTAATCCTGCTCTGACAAGCGTTGGTCGAGCCAAGCTAGTAAATCCTCCAAGTTTTCTGGCGTTGGAATGCTTGTCTTGTCCAGTATTTTCCCATCAGGAGTCAGACTGGCAAACTTAATTCCAGTCCCTCCGATATCAATCGTTGCAATGGTCATTATTTTTACCATAAAAAGGGGCGAATCAGTAGTTAGTTCTTACCTTTTCGCCCCTCCTTTCTTTTTATGTTTACTTTTTGAAATTAAATTTCTTCTTTTTTGATGAATTCTGTACGAATCTCTTGTGGTGAAATGAGTCCTCTATGAACTGGGTATGGTCGTTCAAGTAGGTCAAGGAAGAGATGTTGACTTTCCGGTACACGTACATTTTCACTACACATATTGTAGTAACGAAGGACATAGCCTTCTTCATTTTCAGCTACCTTAAAGGCTGTTGGACAGATTTGCGGTATGCTGAGAACAGAATGGCTCAAGAAGCTACCAGTCGCTGCTACGCTTCCTTCCTGTCTAGCAAGCTGAAGGCTGGTAAACGGTGTCTGCAAGGCTTTAGCGCGACGATAGGCTGAGAAGCGTTCTTGGGCTTGGTGGCATTCAAGCGCAAACTCGACTTCAAACTCACGCAAGCACTGAGCTTCTGGTGTTGGGAAATAACCCCAGTCACCTAACTCACCTGATGCACGCAAAATAGTCACTGCAATGGTGTCGTCTCCAAGGATTTCGTATTCATTCAATCCCTTGTTGGATACAGTCACACCTTTTTCATCGTCATACAGACTAACAAAGGCTTGTTGGTGTTGAGGATTTTCAGGATTTTCCCATGAAGCTGCTGGTTTGTTTGGTCGTGTCACCACCTCATAGATGCTTTCAGAATCATTGCTTGGACGCGTGTTATGAGTCTTGACCAAGAGACGGATACGGTGATCCTTGGCAGTGTTAGTAAAGCGAGTCTTGCAACGGATTTGTGGATTATCAACGAAGACAGTCATCTCAGTTTCCAGAGGAATACTTGTTAACTCTTCTGAACGTCCAGCTTCACGCTTCATGAACTCGATGATACCTTTTTGCTCTTCTTCTAGCTTTTCATCTGCACTGACAGGCACGGTCAATTCATGTTTGAGCAAAATCTTAGCGTAGCGAGCTGTGTTTTCCAAGACCTCGTAGCCCTTAAGCTCTGCATAGATTGGCTCTGTTCCTTTTGGTTGGAAATAGATATACTCGTTTCCGATGTCACCACGGTCTTCGAAGCGGATAAAATCTTCATAGGCTTCATGAGTTGTCTTGTCATAGACTGTGATATTGTCATCCACACTCACCGTTACAAATGGCGTATCAATTACTCCATTTTGGTAAATACCGTCACGGTGTTCTTGTTCTCCTTCCAGCAATTGGAAGGTTGTCCAAGAAAGCGGTGCTAGGTGAACTGGAATAGTCACGCGCACTTGTCGAGCGATACGAGCTTGGCGGAACTTATCTTTTGGTAAATCGTACTCAAAATTAGCTCCGAGGTCTTCGATTTTAGCCTCTACAGGACGACCATCCAAGTCCTCCACACGATAACTTGGCAAGGTTAAGGCAGCCATCTTCTTGTAACCTTCTGTTGGGTGCAATTCCTTGAAATCACAAGTCGCCACATCAATCACTGTGCTGACAGTATCGACCTTATCATGCAAGCCTGTGTTAATGACAGTAAAGAGATAATCACTTTGAGCCTTAGCTGTAGCGATTTTACCCTTCCATTCGTTAAGAAGATTGCTCTTAACAAAGTTTCCGACTTGGTTAACCTTGGCAAAACGAGTTTCCATCTCGCGGTGAACTTCGTCCACGCTACAGCCACAGATGCTATCATGCGGCGCATTTTGCAAAAGAGTTTTCCAAGCATAGGTCAACTGGTCCTTGTGGTTATGACCCCCAGTGATAATAGTCAAGGGTTCTACAACTTGCTCTAGGAGGTTGCTATTTTCTTGGAAGGCTTGTTTGAGATAAATACGAGATGAAGAAGTGTTGGCAAGTGTGTACCAGCCGTCTGTTTCCTGACTGGTCAACTCACCTGTAACCGTTGATAATTGCTCTGGTAGGGCACTTTCCACAGCTTGAACATATTCATCAAAAGAACTATGAACAAAGGTTACATCTGGGAAGAGTTCATTTGCCACACGAATGGCTTCACTCAAATTTTTCTGGACAGGCTGATGGTCACAGCCGTTCATCATCAACCACTGGTTGGTCGAAGCATAGTCACGCACGTCTGCCAGTTTTTGTTTCCAGAAGGTCAAGGCCTCGTCTTTATCAACTGGGATTTCATTCCCATTACTATACCAGTTGGCAAAGAGGATACCGAGGACACGACTTCCGTCCGCACCCTGCCAGTACATTTCTGAAAACTGGGAAGTAAACTGCTCATCTTCGAGAACTTGGTTGTCAAATCCAATCGGTTTCACACCACGACCAAAGGCTGCCACGTGAATGCCTGATTTTTGAAGGATTTGAGGAGCTTGTCCCATATTTCCAAAAGTATCTGGGAAGTAACCAATCTGAGTGGATTTGCCCCATTTTGCAGCTTCTTGCTGACCAATCAAGGTATTGCGGACATTGGCTTCACTTGAAATCAAGTAGTCATCTTGCAAGATGTAAAAAGGACCAATTTTAAGTTTGCCTTCGTCGATGTATCGTTGGACTTTGTCGCGATTTTCAGGGCGAATCTCCAAGTAGTCATCAAGGACAATGGTTTGACCATCCAAGTGGAAGCTCTTGAACTCAGGGTCATTTTCAAAGAGATCAAAGAGATTGTCAAATAATTCCACCAACTGCATACGGTGGCTTTCAAAAGGCAAGTACCACTCACGATCCCAGTGACTATGTGAGATAATATGTACGACAACATTTTCCATGAAGTAAAACCTCATTCTAAATTTAAATTTTTATTGTTAACGTTTTAAATGTAAATTTGTGATTCTGACAAGAATCAGTGAAGCGAAAGCGAGCTCCTTATACTCAATGAAAATCAAAGAGCAAACTAGGAAGCTAGCCGCAGGTTGCTCAAAGCACAGCTTTGAGGTTGCAGATAAAGCTGACGTGGTTTGAAGAGATTTTCGAAGAGTATTAGCGGATATCCAAGTAATCCAAGACCAATTCACAGAACATCATGTTAGCCCAAGAGAACCATTCACGAGAGTAGAGAGTTGGGTCGTCCACGTGGAAGCTTTCGTGCATGACACCTGTACCACCATCGCAAGCAACCAGCTGATCCAGCAAGAATTTCTTCTCTGCCTTATCTCTTGTTGTCAAACCTTGGATAGAAAGGGCGATTGGCCAGATATAGCGATAGAAGGTATGAGAACTTCCGAGACCGCTAGCGTATTCTCCTTGGTAGAAGTATGGATTTTCAGGGCTCAGAATGGTTCGACGAGTTGCTTGATAAACTTCATCATCGACCGAACAGTAACCCAGATAAGGTGCAGCCAACAAACTTGGTACGTTTGGATCATCCATGATGCTGGCATTTCCTAGACCATCCACTTCAAAGGCATAAATCTTTTCGCCCTTGCTATTGCTTGTGTAGGCATAGTTTTCAATTCCTTCTTGGATTTCAGCCTGAAGACGCTTAGCATCTGTGATAATGCTCGAGCTATCAGCTAGATTCAATTCTGCAAAGATTTCTTGCACATAACCCAAGACTACTACAGCAAACATATTGGACGGAATCAAGTAACTATACTGACAGCAATCATCACTCGGACGAAAGGCTGACCAAGTCATACCTGTCACTGCAAAATCAGGGCCAAAGCCATCATTTACCAAGGTATCTTCCTTGCGGTCCGTATCTCGAACAAAACGATAAGGAGAGTTGTTATGGTCTTGTTCAACCGTCCAAAGATGGAGAATCTCCTTAGTCGCTGCGACAAAAGTCTCATCAAACTGGCTAGTCTCACCAGTCTCTTTCCAGAGGAGATAAGCCAACTGCAACGGATAGCAAAGCGAGTCCACCTCGTACTTGCGTTCCCAAATCCAGCCATTGAGGTCGGTATGGTCTGTCTCGTGGTGTCCCTTCCAGTTTTCCTCAATGTTGAAGGAATTGGCATAAGGATCCTTGAGTACCAAGCTCATCTGACGCTTGACCAAACCTGCAATGGTCTGACGCAGGAGGGCATCTCTTTTAGCCACATGCAGGTAGGGTCTGAGTTGAGCTGTCGAATCCCGAAGCCACATAGCAGGAATGTCCCCAGTCAAGACAAAAGTTGAACCATCTTCTAGGATTTCAACCGTATTGTCCAAGGTATCTGTGTAGCAACGCTCGAAAACATCCACCCATTCTGGATGATCCTTAGCTTTCTCCGCTACTTCATCTAGCCATTCTCTAACAATTTCTTTTGAATAAATCATCGTGCAGTATCCTCTTTCAAACAAGTTTCATTTTCAGTATATAGCTTTTGAGGCAGAAAATACATACACAAATGATAGTCATTTTTCTACAAAATAGTTATCTTTGAAACTCCTTTTCTAAAGGCTATCTTTTTCTGATATAATGTAGAAAAACAGCTAAAGGAAAGACTATGAAACCACTACTTGAAACCATCGATACCCGATTTGGAACTGCCAGCAAGCATGCCTTTTCTCGGGGGAACACCCTGCCATACACATGCGTTCCTTTTGGGATGAATTACTTTGTACCCCAGACCAGTGACCAGGATGGATCTTGGTTTTTCGATCCACATCTGCCTATCTTTCAAGGGATTCGATTAACCCACCAACCCAGCCCTTGGATTGGCGACTACTCTTGGCTCCTTCTGACACCTGTCACCGGTCAACTGGGTGGAGACAGCCTCTTCCATCGTCAGTCTTCCTATGATATGGATAAGGCCTCTTTCCAACCTCATTATCTGAAAATTTTCTCCCTGCGCTATCAGATTGAAAGCCAGCTCACACCGACTTGCTACGGTGCTTCTATTCGTTTGAAGCAAAAGCAAGGCAAAACCCTCTCGCTCTATCTTCACGCAGCAGATGAACTGACAGTAGAGCAAGTGGATAAGCGAACTCTTGCCCTGCGACAAGAAGGTAAAACTGAAACCAACAAAAATCCACTGATACTGTTCACATCCCTGAAAATGAATACGGATATCCTTGCTATCAGCCAAGAAGGTGGAGACTGGCGAATCGACCTGGCAGATAGTCATGCTGAAATTCAGCTAGCGACTTCTTTCATCTCTCCTTCTCAAGCTCTAATCAATCTACCTCAAAAAGATTTTGATAACTGTAAATCAAGTGCCCAAGCGGACTGGGAAAATCTCCTCCATCATTTTGATGTTATAGAGACAGGAGAGACTGACCGGACCTTCTTTGATCACTGTCTCTACAGACTCTTCCTCTTTCCTCAGACTTTTTATGAGGTTGATGAATCAGGACAAGCCATCCACATAGATTTGGCTACTAGAACTGTCAAGCCTGGTGTCCTCTTCAGCAACAATGGTTTCTGGGATACCTTCCGCACCACCTTCCCCCTCTTTTCCCTTATCATACCGGAACACTACCACCGCTTCTTAGAAGGATTTCTCAATAACTACCGCGATACTGGTTTTCTCCCAAAATGGCTGGCTCCAGATGAACGGGGTATGATGCCAGGTACACTTTTAGACGGTATTATCGCAGATAGCGCCTGCAAGGACATGGCCCCTGACCTAGAAGAAGAACTCCTCCAAGCCATGCTTGAAACAGCCAGCAAGGCCGACCCTCTCGGCATCAATGGCCGTCACGGACTAGCCCAATACCAAGAACTTGGCTACCTCTCTACCGATCACCACGAAAGCGTCAGCCATACCCTAGACTATGCCTATAGCGACTTTTGTATCGCCAGCTTTGCCGAAAAACTAGGGAAAACAGAAATCGCTGATACCTACATGGCTGCTTCACAAAATTACCGCCATCTATTTGACGCTGAGACAGGCTACATGCGAGCGCGAGACAATCAAGGAAACTTCCGTCCTGACTTCTCTCCATACAGTTGGGGGCGAGATTATGCCGAATGTTCTGCCATTCAAGCGACTTTAGGTGTCCTCCACGATATCCCAGGCTTAATCAAACTTATGGGTGGAAAAGAAGCCTTCAGTAACTATCTTTTGAAAGTCTGTCAGGATGCTCCCCTCTTTGAGACGACCGGCTATGGTTACGAGATTCATGAGATGAGCGAGATGGCTACCGCTCCTTTTGGACAAATCGCCATTTCCAACCAGCCTAGCTTCCACATTCCTTATCTCTTCCGCTACAGCGACTACCCTGACTATACCGCTCTTCTCATCAAGACGCTCCGTCAGAAAGCTTTTCACCCAAGTTGGGAAGCCTATCCTGGCGATGAGGATAACGGTAGTCTATCGGCCTGGTACATCTGGTCGGCTCTCGGTTTTTATCCAACCTGTCCAGGAAAACCCAGCTATGATCTCGGAATCCCTCTCTTTGACCACCTCCGAGTCTATCTCACTAAAGAAGATAAATGGCTAGATATTCATGCTGAGCAAAACCACAGCCATTTTAACTTTGTAAAAGAATGCCGACTGGACAAGATCTCTGTATCTAGCATTCAACACCAAGACCTCTTGAAAGCTGATCAGCTAACCTTTACACTTAGCTGGTTACCAAGTCACTAGCTAGTAGACAAAAGAACCTTTGTATCGTGCAAAGGTTCTTTTATTTTATGAAACTTGTACTTGAGCTTGATCAACCAGTTGTCCATCCACAGTTAGATTTAGATAGAAATCCAAGGTCTTATCAGCAGCAAAATACAGGGTTGGTAGGCACAAATCTTTTTTGCTTTCCCCTGCTTGGAATTGAAGGAATTGAATCTCGTCCTGATAGGCGACACCATGGACACCTGTCCCCGGTTGAATCGAAATCTTAGCCTCTAAAGAGGAGCTACTTTCGCTACGTTCAATCCTAAAATGAAGAGTCTCTCCCTTTGTCACAGCTAGACTTTTTTCTGCAAATGCTAGCCCCTGAACAACTTCTTTTTTTGATAAGCTAGGAGTTTTATAGAGTGAAATTTTGGTCAGTACAGGTAAATCCTGTGACTCTGTAATCATCACGCGCACCTTCTGTGCCTCTACTAGCGGACCTCGCAGGAGGCGCTTATGACCAACTGTAAAGCCCTTACCAAATTCTTGCCAGACGCCGTCCACCTCTACTTGCACATGAAAAGCCGCAATTCGTTGCCCTAGCTTCAAATCTTCTCTTAACTCAATTACATCAAAAGTTTTAGGTGATCCTAAGTCGAGTTCTAACTGGATGGGCAAGCCTGCATCGCTTGCCCAAGAGCTGGTCTTAAGGCCATCTGTCAAATAGTGACAGGCAAAGTCTGCTGAAAGAGCAGGACCAAATACCTTAGCTCCCAGAGCCAAATCTTCTTTATAGAGCTCATTACGATAGGCCGCAAATTCATAGAGGCGTTCAATATCCTTTGCATCAAAGAGCCCATCTTGATCCGGCGGAATATTAAGTAGGAGTGGGGTTCCTCTCCCCACTGAGTGAAAATAGATTTCGACCAACTCCTCAAGAGACTTAGGATCCTGGTCTTCATGGTAAAACCAACCTGACCGGATGGAAACATCTGCCTCTCCGATTGAAAAAATCGTGCCTGAAGAATCTCCATGCTGAAGATAATCCAGCGCTGCTTCTGTTCCTAGTTTGTCAGGATTCACCTTTTGCCACAGTGGATCACCTGCATACCCTCGTTCATTGCCAATCCAGCGGATACTAGTGCCTTCTGTTGAAAAAATTAAGCAATCGCCCTGCAGTTCACGAATGGTTTCAAACCATTTTTCAAATTCATAATTGACCTTTTGAGCTCCCTCTCCTCTGGCACCATCCATCCAGACTTCAGCAAATTTCCCTTCATTTCCATAGGCAGGATTTGATAAAATCTCCTTCAGCTGAGCCAAATAATAGGCATTATAGTCCGCTTCTCGCTCCACATGATAGAGAGGACTGTGAGCATCCCAAGGCGATAGGTAGACCCCCATATCCATATCAAACTCTGTGGCAGCTTGGGATACTTCAAGGAGCAAGTCCCCCTCTCCATTCCTCCAATGACTGACCTTGACCGAATAATCTGTGTGAGCTGTCGGATAGAGGACAAAGCCGTCGTGGTGCTTGACCACCAAAATCAACTTTTTAAAGCCCGTTTCCTTGAGCACACGAACCCATTCACGCGCGTCTAACTGTGTCGGGTTAAAGCGTTCAGGATCCTCCTGACCTGTCCCCCATTCCTGGTCATAAAAGGTATTGGGCCCAAAATGGATAAAGGCTGCTAGTTCATCCTCTAAATAAGCTAGCTGGGCCTGACTAGGCAAGGGCCCATGCGGTTTTATTTCTCTTACCATACTATTTCCTATCTACATTTTTCTTCACTTTTTTGGCATGTACTTGCAATTCTGTTAACGCTAGAGGGCTTGCTAAGCCTTCAAATCGAAGACGAAGGGCATAAGTTTCCACCTTGTCAAATTCAAAACGAAGCTCTTCATCCTTGTCGCTTGAAACTTTTCGGATAGCTGATACAGGTCGCCAATTCTGCTCTTGCTTGAGCAGGGAAACCTTATCCAAATGGTTGGGAGTCCGAGGTAAAGTAGGCTCATTCCCTACATAATAGTCGATATAGGTAGGATCCACCGCCACGTAGTCTTGATTTTCAACATAATACAAGGTCAGGTTATCCACAAATCGTGGTTTTAAAATCCCTGCATCTCCAAAAAGAATGCCCACGCTGGCTTTCTCTGACTTGGCAATCCAAGTATTGGCTGTCGATTTCTTCCGAGCAATGACCTTGTCATTGAGGTAAGAGGCTGGGTGATTTGGTTCTGAGTGATAAGCAAAGACCAGAGGCAGGTTGGACCCTGTCCACTGATTGGAAATAACTTCTCCATCTACACTGGCATCTGTCACATGAATGGTGACTGTTGCTTGCAACTCACAGCCCGCTACCTGCCCTGTGAGCACACATTCTCCTACCTGAGCATAGACTTGAGGCTTGAGTTCATCCCAAGTCACCTTGGCCGTATCTCGTCTGCCATCTGATAAGACTAGCTTGACTCGGTCTGGTAAGTGTGGGGCTTCCTTGACAAGCGTCCAGATCCTTTCAGGCTCAATAGCACAAATCCCTTGAACACAAACCTGAGCAGAAGCCTTTAAATCCAGACCCTCTAGCTGACCAGATACCATAAACTCATGAAAGCTTGCTATATCTTCTTCGGATATTGCCTCCCAAACAACCTTGACTCGTTTTGCACTACCGAACTCATAGTCCACCAAGACCGATGATGGAAACTGTGGATAAGTCCCCTTAGCTGTATACAATCGAAGTGGTCTTACAGAAACTGCTCGGCCTAGCGAAGTATTTTCTGCCACCTGCAAATGAGTTTGATAGGTCTTTCCTTGATAAATGGCGCGAATAGCCAAGTCGCCTGCAGACAAGCAATAAAGCACTCCCTGCTTAATAATGGCGTGGGCACTACCACTCGTCTCCCAAATCACTTCACTATTCCCCACCTTGTTCACAGGGTTATCCACAATTTGTGGATAAAGTCCAATCGCTGGGGAATCCCCTTCTTGTAATCCTGCCTGCTTGTCCACTCGAATCTCAAACAAGCTCTTATTTTTCACTGGTTGGGTAGCCAAAGCCTCTCCCACTAAGATATCAAAACTTGCTGGCTCTAGCCCTCTGGCACTGGCCTTTACTCTTACTTGGCCTGCCTGCTCCAAGCTCTGAACCAAAAGTACACCTCTGCCATGGAAGGCTTTCCGCTTAAACCGACTATTTTTCTGAGCCTGATAACGTTCACGACTGGCCTGCCTGCCATTATCCACACCTACAATGCGAGCAGGGCCCTCAATTTTAAAATGAATCTGATTGGAAGCAGTCGGCACCCAATTTCCATCCTTGTCCAATACATCAAAATAGAGATAAAGGAGGTCTTGCCCATCTGGCTCCAGTTTTGTTTTCTCGGCATGTAACCCGATTTTGGCTGGCTTACCTGCAGTCACCACCCTATCTTCTGCCACAATCTGACCTTGACTGTCATAGGCCACAGCATGCAATTCTCCCGGTTGATAAGCCAAACGCCATTCGAGATAAAGTTGTTCAGAACTTGCTCCCTCTTGGTATTTTCTGCCATCTGAAGTCCATTTTTCCTGAAAAGTCTTTCTACCTTGAGATTTTCCATTGAGAAATAGCTCTACAGAACGGGCATTTGAATACACCCGGACAGGGATATTCCCATACTTATCCACAACTTGTTGATAACTCTTGTGGATTTCCCAATTCCAGTGGGGCAGTATATGAACCATGGGATGCTGATCTAGGTCCAACCACTGACTTTGATAGAGATAATAGTCATTTTTAGGAATCCCTGCCGTATCCACGATCCCAAAATAGGAACTCTTTACAGGCGTGTCATTTTGATTGTGCCAAGGAGTCGGCTCACCGATATAGTCCACTCCTGTCCAGATAAACTGACCCGCATAGTCTAACCGATTTCTATCTGCTGTCCAAGAAGCCGTCGCCGTCTTCCCCCAAGGAACTCGATCATTGCCATAGTCTGACTGTTCAAAATTCCGCACGCGGCGATTATCCCCAACCCATTCCTTATCTGGTCGAAAATAGCTGTCACGCGTCCGTGTAGCTGATGAGGTTTCAGATCCATAAAGTCGCCATTTGGGATGTCTTTTGCGAATCCCATCAATATTGTCTTCCGAGTAATTCAAGCCCACCACATCCAGCAAATCAGCAATCTTTTCATGACCTCCAGAACCATCTCCGAAGCGGAACTGATCCATTCCCATGGTCACAAAAAGACTATCATCAACCTCCTTAACCCTTTCTAGCAAGCGCTTGATCGTCTTCAATGAATGAGCATCTCCATTTGCTTCGCTGACTTCATTTCCCAAGGACCACATAAAAATCGCTGGATTATTCTTGCCACGCTCGATCATAGTTCGCAAATCGTAATCTGACCAGAAATCGCCTGCTTTCACCTCTGGATGAGTAGCTTCTTCCTCAAAAAAGCGACCATAGTCATATTCTTTCTTGCCTCCATACCAGGTATCAAAGGCTTCTTCTTGGATGAGTAAGCCCATTTTAGCAGCCAGATCCAGCAAAATACTACTAGCTGGATTATGGGTGATTCGAATCGCATTGACGCCCATTTCCTTCATCTGGCGCAATCGTCTCTCAGCAGCTGACCTATTTTCCACAGCTCCCAGAGATCCATAGTCATGGTGCAGACAAACTCCATGAATCTTCAGCCAGCGACCATTTAGAAAGAAGCCCTTATCCGCTTGCCAATCCATATAACGGTAACCAAAAGTCTCCTCTTCTTCATCAACTAAAATACCATTTTTGTAAAGGCGAGTCTTCAACTGATAGAGATGAGGATGGTCAATATCCCAAAGAAAAGGTTGGAAAATTGATATGGCTTGTTGGAAAGAATATTTGTCCCCAGACTCAATCACTAGAGAGTCTGTCGCCTGCCAGTCTGACAGCTGTTGGCCATCATACCAGATACTCTGTTCCAAATACACCGACACGGACTGAGGTCCATCATTTGAAACCTTACTTTCAAGCTGAGTCTCCACCCATCCATCTCTTTGTTCCTTTAGCTTGGGACTTTCTATCTTAATCCCATATAAATCCAGATGCACCGAATCTGTAATCAATAATTTTACTTCTCGGTAAATACCGCTACCAGAGTACCAACGACTGCTAGGTTGCTGATTTTCCACAAAAACCGCAAGCTGGTTGGCCGTCCCATCATTTCTTAGATAAGGCGTGATATCATAAGAAAAAGGTGTGTAGCCATTGGGATAATAACCCAGCACTTGCCCATTGATATAGACTTGGGCATTCATGTAAACCCCATCAAACAACAAACGCACCGATACAAGACTGGCATCTTCTTCCAAGTAGAACTGCGTCCGGTACCAGGCTTGACCCCCGTTTAACTGACCACCCTCATTTTGCGCTGGCGAATAGTGGTCAAAATCATTGTAAATACTCCAGTCATGTGGCACTTGAATAGCCTGCCAATTTCCCCTCTGAAAATCCTGCGCTAAGGCCTCCTCTTTCCCCACCTCTTGGCTAAAAAACCAGTGATTTCGTAAAACTTCTTCTCTTCTCATACAAGCATTCCTCTTTAAACGACTCGATTTACTTGACTATAGCACAAAACAAAAGTTCTTTCAAGATTTCCTCCATCACTTCCTAAATACTCAGAAAAGATTCTATAATTTGTGGAGGAGGATTTTAGTTCACAAACCCACGATCGTAAAACAAAAAGAGCCTGTTGCCAAGCTCTTTGTACTCAATGAAAATCAAAGAACAAACTAGGAAACTAGCCGCAGGCTGTACTTGAGTACGGCAAGGCGACGCTGACGTGGTTTGAATTTGATTTTCGAAGAGTATTAGTCTATTATTTCTTCTCAGCACGTAGGGCTGACAAGATTTGTGTACGGATATCATCCACACCATTTGGCGTATTTGGTAAAAAGATCGTTTGATTTCCTTTAGAAGCAAAGGTATTCAAAGTGTCCAAATACTGGTTAGTCAAGAGGATGGACATGATTTGCTCTTCTGTCATGCCAACATTGGCTTCCTTGAGTTCTGTGATAGACTCTGCCAATCCATCCACAATCGCCTTACGTTGTTGGGCAATCCCCACACCATGAAGGCGGTCTTTTTCTGCTTCGGCTTCAGCTGCAGTGACGATTTTAATCTTGTCAGCTTCCGCCAATTCTTGCGCTGCAACCCGCTTACGTTGCGCCGCATTGATTTCATTCATGGATTGCTTAACTTCTGCATCTGGTTCGACTTTGGTAATCAAGGTTTTCACGATAATATAACCGTAAGTTGTCATTTCTTCCGCTACTTGGTGTTGAACCTCAAGGGCAATCTCATCTTTTTTCTCAAATAATTCATCCAAGGTTAATTTTGGAACAGAAGAGCGAAGAGCGTCTTCGATATAAGATTTAATCTGAGATTCTGGACGCATGAGTTTATAGTAGGCATCTGTCACGCTCTGCTCATTGACACGGTACTGAGTCGCTACATTCATCATAACGAACACATTGTCCTTGGTCTTAGTCTCAACCACAATATCACTTTGCAACAAGCGCAACTGAATCCGCGCTGCAATCGAGTCAATCCCAAAAGGCAAGCGAATGTGAATACCGCTATTGGCAACCTTTTGGTATTTCCCAAAGCGTTCAATAATCGCCACCGACTGTTGACGAACCACATAAACTGTACTCAGTGTGACTATCACCAATAGGAGCACACAAACCACCACAAAAATCATCAAAAATGTTGTTACCATCGCGACGACCTCCATCATTATTTTTTTCTGTATTATAGCACATTTAAAGAAGGATGTGCAGTTTTTACTGCAATTTTTCCTGAAATGTCAATAATTAGAGGTGAATTGTCACATTGTCGTCAAATCTCTTGCTAAAACAACTCTTTATAAAAGGCAATCGTTTCTTCTAAGGTTGGCATAAATGGGTTTCCTGGTGCGCAGGCATCAATCAAGGCATTCTTAGAAAGGTATTCAAAGTCGAAATCTTTTTCTTCAATACCAAGTTCAGTCAATTTCTTAGGAATACCTACTGTCTCAGAAAGCTTCTCAATCTCAGCAATCGCATAATCGGCACACTCTTCATCTGATTTATCCTCTACATGGAGTCCCAAGGCTTTAGCAACATTGCGGAAAGCTTCTGGTACACGTTTAGCATTTTCACGTTCTATAACTGGTAGCAACATGGCACAGCAAACACCGTGTGGCAAGTTATATACTGCACCGAGTTGATGAGCCATTGAGTGAACATAACCAAGACCAGCATTGTTAAAGCTCATACCACCAAGGAAAATAGCATTGACCATACCTTCACGCGCTTCAATATCGTGTCCATTTGCTACAGCGCGAGGAAGGTATTCCTTGATAAGCTCAATAGCACCAATAGACAGTTTCTTGGTTACATCATAAGCACCAGGTGTTACCAAAGCTTCAACAGCGTGAGTCAGAGCATCCATACCTGTCGCAGCAGTCAAGGCTTGAGGTTTTGAAATCATCAATTCAGGGTCATTAACAGAGATAAGAGCAAGGCTATTCTTGTCAACCATTACCATCTTAACCTTGCGTTCTTCGTCGGTAATCACATAGTTAATGGTAATTTCTGCTGATGTACCTGCAGTAGTATTGATAGCTACAACTGGCAAGCCTTTTTTAGCAGACTTATGAAGCCCTTCATAATCCTGTGGTTTTCCACCATTTGTAGCCATGATAGAGATACAACTAGCTGCATCCTGTGGAGAGCCCCCACCAAGACTGATGATAAAATCACATCCATGTTCTTCCAAAGCAGCTACCCCATCTGTGACATTCTTACAAGTAGGGTTTGGCTCTACATCGCTAAAGATGACATATTCGATTCCTTCTGTATCTAGCGGTTTTAAAACCTTAGGCAAAATGTCACTTCCTTCGATAAACTTATCTGTCACCAAAAGTGCCTTTTTATAGCCAAGTTCCTTGATATAAGGACCCACTTCATTTACAACACCTTTTCCAATAAGGTTGACTGCCGGAACATAAAATGTAGCCATATAATTTTCCTCCTGCGCCTTCGCGCTATATATTTAACATCATTATATTACTTTTTGTATTCGTTTTCAATCATTTGTGAAATATCTAACAAATATTTTTAAAAGGAGTGGAATTTGACTATTATTTATGAGATCATTTTCCATCAGCAAACAAAACAAGTAGAACAGATATAGTTCAATCATTAAGCAATGTTGATGATCTGAATGTAGTGTGATATACTATTTTTGTCATCGGTTACCGATTACGTTCCTTACGGTTCGTGAGAGGAGGTGAAACTAATGAACCTTGCCCCAGAGCTCGTTCTTACTATTATAGCGGACGTCATAGCAGGAATTATCTTGTATTTCGTCTGCAAATGGCTAGATGGTAAGAAGTAGACCGAGTGACTAGCCTATCAACACCCGTTAAATCTCTAAGATACGTCAAAAAAGCCCTTAACTATGGCAGTAGTTAGGGGCTTTGGTGTTCTAATGAACCTTGTCCGTTAAAATTATTCTAACATATAAGCCCAAATATTTCAAGAGTTTTATTTATTGTTTAAAGTTCTGAAAGGTTTATAATGAAGTTACCATCTAGTATCCAAAAACCGACTAGCTCCTATGAACTAGTCGGTTTCTCATCAATGCGCCAACATTTCTTGGGCGATTTCTTGTCCAGATAGGTTATCTGGGTAGTAGGTTGGCCAGTTATCCATTTCTTCAAAGAGGGCTTCTTGGCTTGTGCCTCCAAAGAAGATATGGAAATGTTCTGCCTTAACTGGGGCGATATTGTGGTCACTAAACTGAACATACTTGAATTGTCCAGCATCAGCATCTGTGGCTTCAAAGAGGAAGCGCACACCACGATTTCCTTTCTTGTAAGTCAAGATTTTCTTACCAACATACTTGTAAGTATATTTCTTGCTTTGTCCACCTTGAACAAATTCCATAGTGTTATCAGTAATGTTAATCTTAGTCACATCTGTCTGATAGCCTTTTGTATAGTAGGCCTTGTACTCAGCCTGAGTCATCTTACCAGTCAACTTAGCCTTGTAGTCAAAGACTTGGTCAAAGGTTCCATCTTCAAGGAAAGGATAAACTGATTGCCAGTTACCTGCATAGTCACTCAAGGTGCGGTCCTTGACATCTGCATCTTCAAAGTAACCATTTTGAACTGTCTTGGTATCCTCTGCCTTTTCAGGCTCAATTGCTGGGCCTTCTTGGTCCGTTGTTTGTTTCAGAGCCTTGAGGTTTTTCTCCATCACGGAAATGTAGTTTTCTCCAGCCTTGGTGTCCTCTTCTGTCAGACTTTCTAAAGGATTGAGGACATCTGTTTTGACACCTGCCTCTTTTGAAAGTGTGTTAGCAAGGGCTTGTGAAGCATTTTCCTCAAAGTAGATATAGGCAATTTTATTTTTCTTGACGTACTCTGTCAATTCTGCCAAACGAGCAGCTGATGGCTCGGCATCTGGAGAAAGTCCTGAGATAGCGACTTGTTTGAGTCCATAGTCCAAGGCGAGATAGTTAAAGGCTGCGTGTTGCGTTACAAAGCTCTTTTGTTTGGCTTGAGACAAGCCTTCTGCATAAGCCTTATCCAAGGCTTGTAATTTTTCGATATAGGCAGCTGCATTCTTCTCAAAAGTCTCTTTTTTATCAGGATAATCTGCTGACAAGCTGTCACGGATGTGCTCTACTAGTTTAATGGCACGAACTGGTGATAACCAAACATGGGGATCGTACTCATGGTGATGGCCTTCTTCTCCATGGTCATGGTCTCCCTCTTCTTCCTCACCACCTGGCAAAAGCAACATATCGCCTGTCGCCTTGATGGTTTTGACCTTTTTCTTATCCAAGGTATCTAGCAATTTAGGAACCCATGTTTCCATGTTTTCATTTTCATAAACGAAGGTATCTGCATCTTGGATTTTGGCAACTGCCTTGGCAGACGGTTCATATTCATGGGGTTCTGTACCAGCACCGATTAGGAGCTCTACATTAGCCGTATCTCCTGCGACTTGCTTGGTAAATTCATAGACAGGGTAAAAGGTTGTCACAATATTTAGTTTGCCATCTGCCTGCTTTTGATTGGAACAAGCCACTAAAAACAAGGCACATAGACTGGCGAGTAATAAGCTAATTTTTTTCATGTTCATCTCCTATTTGATAAAACGTCTTACTAAACTAATGAGTAAAAAGACAGTTACAAAAATAATGGTAATACTTGCACTTGCAGGTGTTTCTGCATAGTAGGAAATGTAAAGTCCTGCTACCATTCCCAAAAATCCAATAGCACTGGCAAGCAGCATAACCGATTTAAAGTTTTTCCCCAGACGCAGGGCAATACTAGCTGGCAAGACCATAATGGTCGATACCAGAAGAGCTCCCGCAGCTGGAATCATAAGGGCAATGGCCACCCCCGTCACCATGTTAAAAAGAATGGACATGGTACGAACTGGCAAGCCATCCACAAAGGCCGTATCCTCATCAAAGGTCAGGATATACATAGGACGAAGGAAGAGGAAGGTCAAAATCAAGACAACCGCCGCAATGACAAAGAGGGAAATGACCTGCTCTTCGCTAATAGTCACGATTGAGCCGAAAAGGTACTGGTCCAAACTCATAGAACTCGAGCTTTTACCCTTGCTCATGACAATCAGAGAAACAGCCAGACCTGTTGACATGAGGATAGCTGTCCCGATTTCCATAAAGTTCTTGTAAACCGTACGGAGATACTCCAGGAAGACTGCCGCAATCAAGACAATAGCAATAGTAGAAATAGTCGGAGAAATCCCCAGAACCAGACCAAAGGCTACACCCGAAAGCGAGACGTGGCTAAGGGTATCACTCATCAAACTCTGACGACGCAAGATAAGGAAGGTTCCCAATACTGGCGAGAAAAGACTCATAGCAATAACGGCCAGAAAGGCACGCTGCATAAAGTCATAAGATAATAAACTAAGCATGGCCTACCTCCTGATCATTCTCATGAACGTTGAAACAACGCCATGGCGAGTCTTGATTACGGACTAGATGGATATTGCGGTCCGCATAGTCCTTAACTTCTTCAGGGTCATGGGTAATCATCAAAACAGCCTTACCATGATGATGGGCGCTGTGGTGCATGAGTTCGTAAAATTCATTTTTACTTCCTGCATCCATCCCCGTTGTCGGCTCATCTAGAATAAACACATCTGGATCCGAAGCAAACATGCGCGCAATCACCGCTCGCTGCTTTTGTCCTCCAGATAGAGAACCCAAGCGTTTGTCTCGGTGTTCCCACATACCAACTGAGTCCAAACTAGCCTTGATATGCTCCTCATCATGAGCATTCAAACGACGGAACCAACCCTTTCGTGGATAGCGACCCGACTTGACAAATTCATAAACCGTACTTGGAAAACCAGCGTTAAAACTGGCAATCTGTTGAGGAAGGTAAGCTATTCTCAATTTCTTACCCTGCGTATTTGTCTTTGAAATGGTTACCTTACCAATGCGTGGTTGGAGGATTCCAAGACTGGCCTTGATCAGTGTCGTCTTAGCCGCCCCATTTTCCCCTGTCAAGGTAACAAATTCCCCACTATCAACACTATAATTGATATGTTCAAGAACGGGCTCCTTATCATAATAGAAGGATAAATCCTCTACCGTAATATATCTCATTATTTGATTTCTCCTACTAAAGCAGTCAAAAACCGCTGAATAACTTTTTGTTCATTTGGAGTAAACTGAGTCGCCACTTGTTCATAGGTTAAAAGTGTATGCTCATGGTGATGATGGTGCTCCTCAGCGATTGGACGAGCCAAATCAGTCAACTGATAAAAAATCACACGCGCATCCTTAGGATCTTTAGATGTTTCCAACATTCCTTCCTTGACCAAAGACTTAATGGCCTTGGTAACTGCCGCCTGACTGACATTGAGGCGACGGGCCAACTCTGAATTTGTTAAAGATTCCTCTGACAAGAGCATGAGAATGTGCTCCTGAGTATTGGTCAGGGCTACCTCGCTAGTACAATGACCTATTAGGATTTCATGCTGATTTTCCGCCTGCAAAATCACCTCATTTAAAAAGGCATCGATATCCTTCGCTAGCTGTCTCATATCTGACTCCTTTCCTTTTGGACTTCTCTTTATTTTAAGAGAAAAATACTATTCTTTGAAAAATTATTTACTGGTTAATTATATCACAACCAAAAAAAGAGTCAAGAAAAAACGTGAAAACTAGTTTCATCCTTGAACTCTTCTATATTATGATCTATTGAAATTCCTTGACATCTCCATCATAAGTCGCCCAGTCTTTACTGAAAAAGCGCTCATTCAGATGATAAGTCGGAGCTGGTGTGGGATTGGATAGGAAAGGATCAACGGCCTTATCAAATGCCAACCAACCTAACCAACCAAGGTGAATGGTATCCTTCATAAAGAAAGCTTCCCCACCGTCCTTAGAAAAATCTGCTATATTGGTAAAACCTTGACTTTCTAACTGGTAGCGAATCTTCTGCACCGTTTGTTGGTACATATCCTCTCGTAAACCAGCATAGTCCATCCATTTTTTATTAACAGGTGGAATGATAAAAATCGGGTTTACCTTGGATTTAGAAAACTGTGTCAACACTAACTGCAAGTCATTATATTCTGGCGACTTGAGATAGGTAAAATTTTTCTGAGAATCCTTTAATTTATTCAAATCCTTCTTAATCTGTGTATTATAGAAATAATTCTCCATTCCCAGATCATTATTAGAAGTATTCTTTTCTGCATCTGCTTTGACAACATCTTCTATAGCTTGATAAGAAAACTGATCTGGCAAGGTCTTTAAATACTTAGCTACATGCTTATCGTATTTGAAATAGCCTCTAACCGAAAACTGACCAAAAAAGGAAGCTTGACGTTCATTAAAACGAGCCAATAATTCAATCATTTCATTGTCTGCCGTCGACAATTCTTCTTTACTTGCCAACTTCTGAACCAGGTCCTTCATAGCTACATTTGGAAACTGCTGTAGTAAGCGGGTCGCTGCATATTGACTAGCCTGATCTCCAGATTGATGTTCCAGAAAACTCGTCAACTGATCCCCATTAAAATACTGCTGGAAGGCTGCTGGCTCATAGCCATTTTTACTAAACCACTGGGGCGAGATGACATATACAACTTGTTTATTCTCCAGTTGTGGCAACATCTGTTGCATCCCAAAATACTGGTTGAGCGATGCAGCTCCCCTCTGTCCTAAAAGATAGGGGCGATAAGAGCGGTTGTATTTCTCAGCCAATACCGCAGGATGGGCACCGTCAAAACGAAGCCATTCACTGGAGCCAAAGAAGAGAACAAAACGCATATTTGGATCAGATAAGGCTCTGACCTTTTGACTCCGCTCCTTAAAACTTTCAATGGTAGTAGCCACCGCCGAACGCTTTTCAGCTCCCAGATCATGGCGCATCTCAGCAGGATAGAAAAAGATAAGCAGACAAACCAACAAACCAGCTATCAAGACCGGTCCGAAGATCATCCATAAGCGTTTAAGCATTTTGTAGCTCCACAATACCAGCTATGATTTTATTAGCTGTATTCCAGTCGTCACGACCAAACTCTGTTACAGGGACACGAATGTCAAAACGGTTTTCAATCTCCACAATCAATTCAACCGTTCCCATACTATCCAAGACACCTGCGTCAAAAAGATCTTCATCCATCATGTCAGAAACATCTTCCATAAACAACTCATCAATAATTTCGATAACTTCTGATTTGATATCCATATTTTATTTCCTTTTATTTTTTAAACCATAAATCATTCAAAAATCCAGAAAAGATTAAGAATGACAGCATGACGACATGGAAGGTGACAACCATGCCAAGCAACTGAATCCAGCGATTCTCAGGTAGAGCAGGCTTCCCTGATTTTTTCCGCTCCTTATTGAGCGTTTTTTTCTTGCGAATCCAAGCGTCATTGATGACCAAGCCCAGTCCATGAAAGAGGCCATAGGCGATATAGTACCAGGTCACACCATGCCAAAATCCCATAATCAGCATATTTACAATATAGGCCACGCTTGAGGTTACATTGCGATTCTTAAAGACCTTCTTTCTGGTTAACACCATGACCATTCGCATAAAGACAAAGTCACGGAACCAGAAAGAGAGACTCATATGCCAGCGATTCCAAAATTCCTTTAAATCCCTTGATAAAAAAGGCTTATTAAAGTTGATGGGGCTACGGATTCCCATTAAGTTTGAGATAGCCAAGGCAAACATAGAGTAACCTGCAAAGTCAAAGAAGAGCTCCAAACCAAAGGTATACATAACTGCCAAGGCATAGGGGTTAAAGAAGCCACCTGACTGCAGGGCTAGATTCTTCAGAGGAGGTAGTAAAGTTTCTCCTAAAACATGAGCTAGGATAAACTTATATAAAAATCCCCACATAATATAGCGAACAGATTCATCCAGCATATCCATCAACTCATCCCGCTCAGGAATGGTCTGATAATTTTCATTAAAACGCTTAAAGCGATCGATTGGACCACTTGAAAAAGTCGGCATGAAGAGAAGAAAACGGAGGAATTCCCAGAGGGTAAAATCCTTAATCACTCCATCTCTCAGCTCGATGATAATCCCAACCGAACGAAAGGTCAGGTAAGAAATTCCCAAAAACCCAAGCAAAGACTGTGTTCCATTGATAGCTGGCTGCACCTTGACAAAGATAATCGGAAGGAGGGATAGAAAGCTAACTAGGTAGAAGACCCACTTGCCATCCTTGCTTTTTCGATAATGCTTGTAGAAAAGCAGGAGCAATATTTCCCAGCAAAGGTAAATACCCAAGGCAGCCAACTGATTGGTCTTCCCACCTACCAACATGGTGACGATAAAGAAGAGACTAACCAATACCTCGTACCAGGCAAAGCGTTTCTTGAAAAAGAGACCGATAAAGATGGGCAAGGTTGCAGCAATCACATAGACAAAATACTGAGGATTCCCATATGGCTCTAAATGAGGAAGCTGTTGAAAGAACTCCATCATCTCTTATTCACCTCGTTAATCAATCCTTTGATGTCAATTTTTCCATTTGGAGTCAGTGGCAGACTGTCTCGATAAAGGAATTTAGACGGCATCATGTAGGACATCATGATATCTGTTAAATCTTCCTTGATAGCCTTGGTAATATCAATATCTCGCTCAAACTGCTCACGAACACCGTCTTTCAAGATGACATAAGCCAATAGATTTTGCACCTTGTGGTCTTTATTATAACGTGGCACAGCTACAGCAGACTCGATAAAGCGAGACTTGTTGAGGTTTTGAGAGACATCTTCTAACTCAATGCGGTAACCGTTGAACTTAATCTGGAAGTCCATGCGTCCGCCGTAGAGAAGCAAGCCTTCATCTGTCATAGTTCCCACATCTCCTGTATGGTATGCTGGTAGACCTTCAAACTCAAAGAAGGCTTCCGCTGTTTTTTCAGGATTGTTCATATAACCTTTTGAAACAGCTGGTCCCGAAACAATGATTTCTCCCTGTTCGCCATTTGGCAATTTATTGCCGTCCTCGTCAATGATAAAGGTTGGAGAATCGGCCTTGGTATAGCCGATTGGTAGGCGTTTGAGAGTCGCTAACATCTCGTCTGTCACAGCAACAGCTGACAGGGCTACTGTCGCTTCTGTTGGGCCGTAGGCATTGATAATACGGGCATTTGGGAAACGTTCGCGCAGTTTTTGAGCCGTTTTAACCGTCAATTCTTCGCCATCAAAGTAGAAATGCGTGATGTCAGGCATTTTCTCACTATTAAAGGCTTCAGACAACATGGCCATATCTGCAAAAGAAGGGGTTGATGTCCAGATAGCGATTGGCAATGAAAAGATGGTCGCAAAGAGTTGCTTAAAGTCCTGAGTAATAGCTGAAGGAAGAGCGAAAAGCGTACCACCCAGTGCCAAGGTCGGCGCCCAGTACATGACAGACAGGTCAAAAGAATAAGGTGGCTGAGCCAGCATTTGCGGACGACTTGGCGTCGCAAATTCCTTATCCGTAATCATCCAGTTGGTAAAACTGAGGAGGTTATCATGGGAAATCTGCACTCCCTTAGGCTTACCAGTCGTACCAGAAGTAAAGATAATGTAGTAGTTATCATCTCCCTTGACTGGATGCGTGATCTCATAGCTTGTCCCTTGAGCAAAGGCTTCTTGAACCTGAGCTAGAGTCATCATCGGTGTAGAAACCTGCTCCAATGGAAATTCTGAGATGGCAATAATCAAACTTGGCTCTGCTACTTCTAAAATAGCTGAAACTCGCTCCAAGGCCGAATGGCTATCAATTGGAATGTAGGCATGACCTGACTTAGTCAGCGCTACAAAGGTTGCCAACATTTCATATTCTTGGCCGCCAAAAACAACCACAGGAGACTTCTCTGGTAAATCCAGTTGGTCGATGGCTGCAGCTAAACTATCCGAATCAGCCTTCAAATCTCCATAAGTGTGTTCCTGCCCCAAAACATTGTAAACAGGATAGCTAGGCTGTGTCTGAGCAAAATGCTCTATGGTTTCAATCATATCTGCTATTGGTTTATTTGACACAATAGAAATTCTCCTTCAAGTTAAAATTCATTATAGATAAAGCTTCCTTGACCCTGACCAAGATAGCTAAAGAAGTAAAGCAGCCCTAGAAAGATAAGAAAATACAAGGCTGTCCGACCAAGAAAGAGGTACAATTCTTTTCTCTGTTTCATCAAGAAAAACCATTCATTTCTGTAATTTTTGTTAAATAAGATGAACTCTTACTATAGTATTTTTCTACCATTGTACCATTTTTTAGGGTAATTTTTCAATTGTTTACCGTACATTTTCACTGCATTTAAGCTAATTTTAAAGATTATGCAGTTTTTCTATGAATATTTTTAAAAAAGCCTGAGATTTTCATCTCAAGCTTTTCAACATAATTGTTTTCTAGATTAGAAAAGTGAGAATACAAGCACGGCTAAGGCTGCACCGATAACAGGTCCCACAACAGGAATCCAAGCATAAGACCAGTCTCCGTCTCCCTTGTTTGAAATTGGAAGGATACTGTGCATGATACGAGGTCCAAGGTCACGCGCTGGGTTCAAGGCATAACCTGTTGTCCCACCTAGTGATAGACCGATACCGACAATCAAAGTTCCCACTGCAAAGGTTCCGATACCTGCTTGAAGGTCATAAAGTCCCAAAGCAAAAATTGTCAATACCAATACAAAGGTGCCAAGGATTTCGCTGATCAAGTTAGAAACTGTATCCTTGATAGCTGGACCAGTGCTGAAGGTTGCCAGGATATTGCCTGCATTTTCTTCTGCCTCATAATGCGGTTTGAATTGCAACCAAACCAAAATCTGACCGAGCATAGCCCCTGCGAACTGGGCTAGGATATAAGGGAATACTGATGCCCAAGGCAAGTCACCTTTTAAAGCCACACCAATTGTCACAGCTGGATTCAAATGAGCTGGACTGAGTTTTCCAGATACAAAGACTGCAACTGCAACTGCAATCCCCCAACCCATCGTAATCACAATCCAACCTGAGCTGTTGCTCTTGGTTTTTGGAAGAACCACACCAGCAACAACACCATTTCCTAGAAGAATTAGGATTAAAGTCCCTAGAAATTCTCCAAATAATTCATTCATCATCTTTCTGTCTCCATTAAAAAGAAGGGGCGGGCGACAAGGAGGCCTGCCCTCCACCTCTTTGATTTTTTCTTAATTTTTTAATTCTGCTAAATCGTTGTTAGCAAGAGCTGCTTCGACATCCGCACGGTAAGCGGCTTTTTCTTCTTCAGTCCAGTCATAGAATCGTCCCATTTCATCCAAAACTGGCTCAACGATGCTATCCAAACTATCACGCATAAAGAGCATATGGTTGGTACGACGAAGAAGGAAGTCAACTGGGCTAAGAGCCAACTCATTGCGCATTGCATAGTGAAGTGACAAAGTATCTGCCAAGCTAAGTCCTGGCGCTTGTTCCAAACTATGAGCAAGAGCAAAGACTTTCGGTGCATTTGAACCGTAGAGATTTGCTAGGTAATGAGCTTCCTTGCTATCCAAACCACGTGACACTCCAAGTTGCGCAAAGGCTTCGATTTCTGAGTCCACATTTGCTGGGTTCAATTCCCCACCTGAAACAGGGTAGGTCTTAGAGTTAATGAGTTTAAAGCTGCGGTCAAATTCTGCTTTGAGGATTTCAACCACGCGCTCCATAGCTCCTTCAGCCATCTTACGGTAGTCTGTGATTTTACCACCAGCAAGGGTCAAGAGACCATTATCATCTCGGTCCAAGCTAGAACCACGAGAAACTGCAGATGGGTCCAAATGTTTCTCAGAGGTACTGCTTTCAAGCTTGCTGACAGCAGACTCAACATCTTCACGCGTTTTTTCTTTAGAGAGATAAGATTCAACAGTCGCAATCAAGTTGTTAAAGCTTTCATCACTGATGGTTCCGTTATTTCCTCCATTGTAGTCAGAAGCGCTATTGCCTGCGATCAATGGACGAAGACCTGCCCAGCTACTTTCGATATCATCAATGGTAATGTTTGCTTCTGGGAAGCGGTTGTTGACAATGCCAAGTAGATAATCTACATCTTCCTGAGTCACTTTTGGATGTTCCAAATCACCTGTGTAGTCTGTATCAGTTGTACCAAAGTAAGTCTTGTTTTCACGCGGGAGAACAAAGACCATACGACCATCTCCCAAACCAGTGTCAAAGTAAACTGGCTGCGAAACCTTGATCTTGCTTGAGTCCACTACCAAGTGAACTCCCTTAGTTGGACGCATTTGTGAGAATTGCGTTCCTTTATTAGACAAATTGCGCACCTTGTCGCTCCAAGGACCTGTTGTGTTAATCACCAGACGGGCCTTGATTTCAAAGACTTGGTCTGTCAAGAGATCACGAGCTACCACACCTGTAATCTTGCCACTTTCGTCAAAGAGGAAGCCTTCTGCCTTCACGTGGTTAGCAATGAGGGCACCGTCTTGGTTGGCACGTTTGATATTTTCAATCACGAGACGCGCATCGTTGTTACGGAAGTCAAGGTAAACCCCACCTCCTACCAAACCTTCTTTCTTCAAGTTTGGCTGGCGTTCCAAAACTTCTTCCTTGCTCAAAACCTTGTTAGCAGCTGGTGTGTTGTTGACACCTGCCAAGAGGTCGTAAAGATCCATAGCTACTTTAAGACGGAAGAGGCTAAAAGTAGCTCCATCTTCATCGTAAACTGGCAAGAGCATTGGGTCTGGTTTCGGAATGTGTGGAGCGATTTGTTGAACCACAGCACGTTCTGAAACTGTATCTGATACCACTTCTACATCAAATTGCTTAAGGTAACGTAGTCCTCCGTGAACCAGTTTTGTTGAACGGCTGGATGTCCCTTCTGCGAAGTCCTGCATTTCAATCAAACCAGTATCTAGACCACTAGCTGCTGCCTGCAAGGCTACACCAGCCCCTGTAATTCCTCCACCGATAATCAAGAGGTCCAAGGTACGTTCCTGCATTTTTTGAATTGATAATTCACGTGTTTTCTTTGAAAATTCCATTTTTACACACTTTCTAACTAAGTCACTTTATTCTTCCAGTATTAGTCGTCTATTTCCGCAAAGACTTGGGTTGCTTTTACAGCCTTCTTCCAGCCCTTGTAGAGTTGTTCCTTGCGCGATTCGTTCATAGATGGCTCAAAGAGTTCTCCTGTCTCGTTCAAGAGTTTCAACTCATCCAAGTCCTTCCAATAGCCCACTGACAAACCTGCTAGGAAGGCTGCACCTAGAGCTGTTGTTTCCAAGTTTTTGACGCGTGCGATATCGATTCCCAAAATGTCAGCTTGGAACTGCATGAGGAAATTGTTCATAGCTGCACCACCGTCTACTTTCAAGACTTGGATAGCTGTCTGCGCATCCACTTGCATCGTATCGATGATATCACGCACTTGATAAGCGATAGATTGCAAAGTCGCCTTAATAAAGTCTTCTTTAGTTGTTCCACGAGTTAAGCCAAAGACAGAACCGCGAGCGTTTTGGTTCCAGTATGGAGCACCTAGACCTGTAAAGGCTGGAACGACATAAACTTCATCATTGTTGTGAGAATCACGAGCGTATTTTTCAGATTCTGGTGAATTTTCTACCATGCGAAGACCGTCACGAAGCCACTGAATGGCGCTTCCTGCGATGAAGATTGAACCTTCCAAGGCATAGTAAACCTTGCCGTTGATTCCGTAACCAATGGTTGTTAATAGGTTGTTTTCAGACAACTGCATCTCTTCACCAGTATTCATGATGATGAAAGAACCTGTTCCATAAGTATTCTTGACCATACCTGGTTCAAAGGCCAACTGTCCAAAGAGAGCTGCTTGTTGGTCTCCAGCCATACCTGAGATTGGAACTTCTCCACCATAGAAATGGAATGGGGCTGTCTTACCGTAGATTTCAGAGTTAGAACGAACTTCTGGCAGCATAGCCTTAGGAATGTTGAGGATTTCCAAAATCTCGTCATCCCATTTGAGTTCTTTAATGTTATAAAGCATGGTACGAGCTGCATTTGAGTAGTCAGTCACGTGAGCCGCACCGTCAGTCAATTTCCAAACCAACCAAGTATCGATAGTACCAAAGAGCAATTCCCCTTTTTCTGCTCGCTCTTGAGCGCCTTCTACATGGTCCAAAATCCAACGAACCTTGGTAGCAGAGAAGTAAGCATCGATGATCAAACCAGTCTTTTCATGGAATTTTTCCACATAACCTTGGTTTTTTAGTTGCTCAGCTAAAGGGGCTGTTTGGCGAGACTGCCAAACGATAGCGTTGTAGATAGGGAGCCCTGTTTTCTTATCCCAGACAACAGTTGTTTCACGTTGGTTGGTAATTCCGATTGCTTCGATTTGACTTGGCTTGACACCACTTTCGATGAAAGCACCCGCAATAACTGACTGGACTGAGTTCCAAATTTCATTGGCATTGTGCTCTACCCAACCTGCCTGAGGGAAAATCTGGGTAAACTCTTTTTGACTCGAGCTGACCTTTTCTCCTTTTTTGTTGAAAATAATGGCACGAGAGCTTGTAGTCCCCTGGTCAATGGCCATGATGTATTTTTCTTGTGACATGTGCTGTCCTCCTGATAAAGATCTTGAGGATGTTTCCTCTTTACACTTACTAGTATACAAAATAAAGCGCTTTCTTGTTTATCAACTTTTTTTAATTTTTTAAAAAATGTGAGGAGATTGTGTGAATTTCACAAAAAAGACCTGGAAGAACCAAGCCTTTTAAGTGAATAATAACTGACGAATAGCCGCCAAATCTTCCATATCCAAGTCATTTTTTAAATAATAGACTGGTGTTTGTTCCTTCTTATGAATCGGGTTATTGGTAACCAGCAAATCATAATGTCGAGTTCGGTCATAGGCTTCAATGGTAATAAAACGATTGTATTCCAAATACCGTTTTAAAATGGCTGCCATCCTTGAAAAGACAAGAAAACCAGATGTCAAATCCAGACCAATCCGCATATGCTGACCACCATTTTCTGCCATATATTCCATCAACTGAAGCCATTCCCAGAGAATTTTCTTATCCAAATCCGTCCCCTGCTGAAAGGCAGGTAGAGCATGAAAAATCTCCTCTGCCGTCCCCCTAAAATCATGTTCCATCAGTAAATATGGATGACGATTCTCTAACTTGTACTTGTAGCGATCCTGTAAAATATAGCCCTTATAAAGATAGACTTGAGCACAAAGCTGACTGAGTTCATAGGTAACGTGGTCCTCTGTATAATCACCCAGTAACTCCTCCTTCTTCATTTCTTGAATCAATTGCGTCAGTAAAGCTGCCAACTGCCCTCCAAATCCAAGAATATACTCCATAGTATGAAGAGGAAGAATACGATGAGATAGGAGAAATGAGAAGAAAATCATCATCTCCCCATCCTCAATTCCGAGAGGAAGGTGTTGCCCAGCAAAAAAGGACGGAGCCTTTCTCAGCAAACGAAGATAGGAAATATTGTCAAAATACCCTCGCATTTTCTCTTCTATGACTTGAAACTGACAGGCATTGACCCGTAGACGTTGTTGACT
Source organism: Streptococcus mitis (assembly GCF_026782895.1). GTDB lineage: Bacteria > Bacillota > Bacilli > Lactobacillales > Streptococcaceae > Streptococcus > Streptococcus mitis_CB. The sequence goes on along the minus strand of NZ_JAKUXJ010000002.1, from coordinate 66,977 downwards.
GATGTGGGACCAGAGAACCAAGTCTAACTTCTGCCCCGAAGACAAGCTTGCACCGCAGATTTCTTCTAAAGTGGCAATCTCCTGTTTTCTCTCTGGTTTCTGCATGTGACCTTCCCACTCCTGACTTGACCAGACCTTGCGAAAAAGACAGAAATAGAAATAGCGAATCTGATGCTCTGGACCTCGCCAACGTCCATTTTGGATGGATAAATCAAATTCTGACAAAATATGATTTAAACTAGCTAAGTGGCGACCAAGTGTTGCCTCACTAATCATCAATTCTTGAGCCAGCTGATGGGCTAAAAACTGTTGGTGGTAGAGAAGATAGACTAAAATTTGGTATTTAACAGCATTCTCCAAAAACAAGCTCCGAATATCTCTCCCCTTGGTAGCTGCACCGATCGATAGACGCAGATTTTCATCTTCTAAGTGAATAGTCAGCTCTAAGCCACTATCCAAAGCCTTGTCATTGAGAAGGGTGACATATTTGGTTAGGGTTGCTTTTGAAAATCCTGTTTCCTCCATTACAGCCTTGACGGTCGTCTGAGACTCTTGTAATAGAAAGGAAAGGATTGAAAATTGGCCAGATTCGGCCTTTTCCATCAAATCTCCTAAATACATTTGTTACCCCTTTCATTTTCTTCCTTTAGAATAACACAAAACTTAAAAATGATGAAATAATCTGTTTCTCTTTTTATTTTCATGCTGATTTCCTGGTCCATTATCCTGAAAATCAGCAAACACACGGCTCCCCCTTTGGGCATTTTTATGCTAAAATAGTAGCTATGGATAAAATTATTAAAACTATATCAGAAAGCGGAGCCTTTCGTGCTTTTGTCCTTGATAGCACGGAAACCGTCCGCACTGCTCAAGAAAAACACCAAACCCAAGCTAGCTCAACTGTAGCGCTTGGTCGAACTCTTATCGCCAGCCAGATTCTCGCAGCCAATGAAAAAGGAAATACCAAACTTACAGTTAAGGTGCTGGGATCTAGCTCTCTAGGTGCTATCATCACCGTCGCTGATACCAAGGGGAATGTCAAAGGTTACGTTCAAAATCCTGGTGTTGACATCAAAAAGACTGCAACTGGTGAAGTCCTAGTTGGACCTTTTGTTGGAAATGGTCAATTCCTCGTTATCACAGACTACGGTACTGGAAATCCTTACAACTCCATGACTCCTCTCATCTCTGGGGAAATCGGTGAAGACTTGGCATACTACCTGACAGAAAGCCAACAAACTCCTTCAGCAGTCGGCCTCAATGTTCTTTTAGACAAAGACGACAAGGTCGAAGTTGCCGGTGGTTTTCTTCTCCAAGTATTACCAGGGGCCAAGGAAGAAGAGATTGCCCGCTTTGAAAAACGCATCCAAGAAATGCCAGCCATCTCAACCCTTCTGGAAAGCGATGACCATATCGAAGCCCTTCTCAAGGCCATCTATGGTGACGAATCCTACAAACGTCTTTCTGAAGAAGAAATTCGTTTCCAATGTGATTGCAGCAAAGACCGTTTTATGAACGCTCTTGCCAGCCTTCCAAGCTCAGACTTACAGGAAATGAAAGAGGAAGACCACGGAGCAGAAATCACTTGTCAATTCTGCCAAACTACTTACAACTTTGATGAAAACGACCTGGAGGAACTCATTCGTGACAAATCTTAATACACCTTTTATGATTGGCAATGTTGAGATTCCCAATCGTACCGTTCTAGCGCCTATGGCTGGCGTGACAAACTCAGCCTTTCGTACTATCGCAAAAGAGCTTGGAGCTGGACTCGTTGTAATGGAAATGGTCTCTGACAAGGGAATCCAATACAACAATGAAAAAACCCTGCACATGCTTCATATCGATGAAGGTGAAAACCCTGTTTCTATCCAACTTTTTGGTAGTGATGAAGACAGCCTAGCGCGCGCAGCAGAATTCATCCAAGAAAATACCAAGACCGATATAGTCGATATCAACATGGGCTGCCCAGTTAACAAAATCGTGAAAAACGAAGCTGGCGCTATGTGGCTCAAGGATCCAGACAAGATTTACTCTATTATCAACAAGGTTCAGTCTGTCCTTGATATTCCCCTCACCGTCAAGATGCGTACCGGCTGGTCCGACCCAGCTCTTGCAGTAGAAAATGCCCTCGCTGCTGAAGCTGCAGGCGTTTCTGCCCTCGCCATGCATGGCCGTACCCGTGAGCAAATGTATACAGGTCACGCAGACCTTGAGACCTTGCACGACGTAGCTCAAGCTCTGACCAAGATTCCCTTCATCGCCAACGGTGACATCCGTACAGTTCAAGAAGCCAAGCAACGCATCGAAGAAGTCGGTGCTGATGCAGTTATGATTGGCCGCGCTGCCATGGGAAATCCTTACCTCTTCAACCAAATCAATCATTACTTTGAAACAGGAGAAATCCTACCTGATTTGACCTTTGAAGATAAGATGAAAATCGCCTACGAACACTTGAAACGCTTGATTAACCTCAAAGGAGAAAACGTAGCAGTTCGTGAATTCCGTGGCCTCGCTCCTCACTATCTTCGTGGAACATCTGGTGCAGCTAAACTCCGTGGAGCCATTTCACAAGCTAGCACCCTAGCAGAGATTGAAGCCCTCTTGCAGTTGGATAAGGCATAGTCTCACATCTACAACTCACAAAAACGACAAAGCTCAAAAAATGAGTCTTGTCGTTTTTTATATGTTTTCATCTTGTAAATCTAATTGCTTCACTCTAGCTATATAGTAGGACATAATCAAAAACAAATTGAGGCTGATAATCCAAACAGACCATTCATGAAGAAAATGCATCAATACAGCCAAGCTGATTGCCCCCACTATGAAACTTCCCACAACAATCCCATAATTTAAGGCTTGACGACGGTATTCTTGGATATTTCCTTCTCTTCTAGCAATGCGATACAAAGCGGTCAACATCTTTCGGTAATTTCCAGACGTCATAAAAATGACATAGGGATGATCTTCAATCAAGCTACCCGTAAATGTTAGCATCATCATTCCTGTTCCAAAAGCGATGAAAGGAACTTCTAATAGAGGAGATCGTGAAAAGAAAGGCAAAATAAGTGTCCCAATAAATAAAGGAAGCAACATCTTAACTCGCCAGTAGGCCGTTTTGCGGTATTCTTTCATGTGTAGGGCAAACAGAAATCCTAGAGAAAAGAAGATAATTGAGCAGAATCGTAGCATCGTATTAATAACATTTGAGTCGTGCCAATCAGATATAAGTAGGAGAATATTCCCTGTCTGTGTCGCTACCAAACTACGGTATTGAATATGGCAAAACACATCCAAAGAACCACCTACAAATCCAAGAAATACTCCCATCAGTCGTGTGTTTTGAGGTAATATTAATTTATCCGCCATGTATTATCACTCGTTTTCCTTTGATTTTTTTATTATACCACTTTCTCTTGGAGAAACTAAGTGAAAAACAGTTGGCTCACTCTTTTACAGCACGATTTCTAGTAAAAGTTAAAGCACCAAATTTTATTATTGACTCAAAGCAACACTGGAAACCTTGCCATCCGCTCCTGTTGTAATTTGGATAACTTTCCCTCCACCGATTTTAGCATTATACTTACCATCGTCAAGAGTATAAGAATAGCCTTTGATAGAGTAATTTTCTTTCTTTCCATCAGCAGATTCTACTGTAAATTGACCACCTGATGAAACTGTGATGGTTTCGCCATTTGCTCCCTTCCAATTGCCCGCTGCAGCTGAGAAATCACCATCTACCATGGTTAAAACACCCTTGTAGCGTTTATTTTGCTCTGCTTGTTTGTCTTGAAGTTTGCGGTCAGTTGTAGGATCATAGCTTGATTGGTTAGACTGGGCTTGAGGAGCCTGTTGAGTTGAAGGAGTCTGAGCAGGAGTTTGTTGACTAGCCGCCTGTTGATTAGCCACTTCTTGACCTTGTCTTTGCTCTGGTGCAGGTGCCGCTTGTGATGGCGTTGCAGTTGCTGAAGATTGATCAGTAGATGCCTTGGCCTTTTCAGATGAAGCTGAACTTGAGGACTTCTGAGTCTTGCTTTCTTTGCTAGCAGAAGCTGCTTTAGAGCTTGGTGATTGGCTTGTCTTAGCAGAACTGCTTGCTTGAGTTGTTTCCTTTTTATTTCCACAAGCTCCTAATAGCAAGGTAGAAGCCAATACAGTTGCTGTCATCAATTTGATATAGGTTTTCTTTTTCATTTTTCTACTCCTTTGTAATATTTTAGAAATATAAAGAAATCTTTTTGTAATATAATTGTAACATTCTAATTTAAATATGTCAACAATTTATCTAAACTATTTTAAAAATCTTAAATACTTTAGATACATTTACTCCTCCTACTCTTCTATTCGTAATAAAACATAAAAACAGGAGATTTTCCTATTAAAAATTTGAATTTGTTTTTGTGTAATCGCTTGCATCTTTAAGTACAAAGGAATATAATAACATTGAAATAGAATATAGGAGGTGCACTCTTATGCTAAATAAGTATTACAAGTATCTTCCTTGGCTGATTTTGGGAGCTATTGGCTCTTATCAGTCAGCCACTCACTATGCGCGAACTGCATTTGATGTGTTTTATCTGACTACAATCTTTTTGATTGTTTATATTGCTTTGTTATTTTTACATGAGAACTATCTCAAGTATAGATACAAAGACTTCTTTACTCACATGTTGAGTAATTCTAAGAAAGATAGCCATCCCTAAAACAGTCGCAACAGCAAATCAAACTAATAAAGGCAAATAAAGAGATCGGGAACTTTGTCCCGACCTCTTTATTTCAATCGATAGGTTTTTCTTGGTTTCTTTTTAGGTACTCGTTTGAGTCCGACTTCTTCTACATATTCTCCGTATTTTACGAGAAAGTTATTACTGACGATTGGACGACCGGGGTTGATAAGATTGACCAGTTCAGTTCCTTCGTAGACAGTGAACTCCTCCTCCAGCAGATAAAGGAAGGTCGGATTCCAGTCGAGACGGCCTTGGATTCGTTTGATGGATTCTTGGATAATGGCATAATGGTCAAAAGCGAAGGCTTGCTCCTCCAATTCTAGTCCATCCAAGAAGCACTTGCCTGTCTGAAAATCAACATCTACGAAAACGACATCCTTGGCATCGTCCCCTGCTTGAACAAGTTCTAATGCACGACTAGGCAGATAAACCAAGTGGGCAATAGTCACTGTCCAGCCCCGGGGGTCACGGCTGGGGGTCGATACGGTCATCAATTGCTCGATTTTTTCCAAAGGAAGATCGAGATTGACTTCTTCTCTCACCTCACGCTGACAGGCATGCGCAGCATCTTCACCCTTGTCCATAAATCCTCCAACCAGAGCCAAACAATTTTGATAAGGATGAGCCTTTCGGCGAATTAATAAGAGCTTGATCTTTCCTTCAACAAAGCAGTAGGCTACCATATCCACCGTCACACTTGGTTTTTCGTATTGAGGGAGTTCCTGCTTGTAGTACCAATTCAAAAACTCCTCCTGACTGGCATGAATTTCAAAATATTCTTTTTCCGTCATCCCTGCTGGAATCATCGTGTCCGTCATTTTACGCCTCCTTACGAACTGCCTTGGTCCATTGGTACCAACCTACTAGACTATTGAGTGTGTAAACCCAGTACATCCCTTGGATGTGGATGTTTTCACCCCACCAGAGGTAAATACTAAAGAGATTAGTTGCAATCCAGAAAATCCACTGCTCACGGTAGAGACGTGTCATCAAGAGCTGACCGACACCATTGGTCGCATCGGTAACACTATCACGGAAAGGGCGAGCGCTATTGATACTTTGGTATGCCAAGCCCATACCAATCCAAATGATAGCAGTCAAAGCCAAGTACTTAAGCCAGTCAAGCACAGATAATTTCTTAGCTTCAAAGTGAGATTCTTCTACTTTTCCTTGGTCATTGATACGGTTGGACAGCCAAGCATAGAGACCAATCGGCTGCATGACAAAGAAGTAAACGGTCGTCAAGACTTCGCCATAAAAAGTCGCATTCATGGCCAAAATCAAATAGATAGCAGAGTTAATGGCCCCAAAGAGATAATTGCTTGCACGCCCTTCTGCTACCAATATAACACAGACAATCCCAGTCCAAGATGCCAACAAGCTAAGCCAGTCATGACTCTCTGTATTTTGAGTGAATTCCAAGATCAAGGGAACACTTGACAGGACGATGAGATACAACCACTGGAAGAGGCTACGGCCGACAAAGAGATCTTTCCAGAGCAGGCGCATGATTCCTGCAAAACCGATCTTGCGGGCTTCCGCATGGACATTTTTAAAGTTTTCGATAAATTGTGTGATTTTTTTAGTTAGTTTTTTCATATTTTTCTCCTAATCTGCTTGGTAAATGCTATCAATAGCCACTTTTGCTGCTTCATAATTGCCTAGATAATCCTCCGCTAGATAAACTAGTGGAATGTTTGCTAAGTAGCGCTCTCTCATCTGATCCAAATGCTGGGAAAAACTATGACGAATATGGTCTTCCGCCATGGTCATATCTCTAAAACCATCATTGACATAGGAGCCGACAGGTTGCACAAAGAGAATCAAGTCCCATTTCTCCTTAGCCAAAATCGAGACAAAGAGATTATCAAAAGTCTCTCCCGATAAGTCCTCTTGATCCTCAGTCTCCATGTAATAATCATAGTAGCCCTTAGTTACTAAGGAGTTGGTGTCAGCTATCACCAATCCCCTATTGGCATTACTGTCAATTAACTTAGAGGTCTGGTCATACTGCCCCAACAGGAGATAATAGTAATCTTTTGGAGTCAATTCATCGTCGCGGACATTGTTTTTGATCTGGTACTCACGTGCGTATTCCAAGCTGACTGGTGCATCGTAATACCTTGCCAAATCCTTGGCTAAAGTGGTCTTCCCATTGCTAGCACTTCCCATAATCAACACTTTCTTTGTAAACTGACGTCGGAAGGGTTGAGCAATATATTTCCAATATTTGCTTGGATTTTCTCGAATCATAGTTGCTGAGATACCAAACTTTCTTTCTTGCAAGACAGTCTCAAAGCCACGATTTGATAATTCTTGCTGGTAGTCTGCTTCTCCCACAAAGAAAATTAGTTCTTGCTGGGTTTCATCATAGGAAATCTCCGCTAACATTTTGTCCAACCACTCCTGCCAGCCCATAGGGTAACGAGGAAGATTGGTTTCATCTAACTTGCAGACAGAGGTCAACTCGTCATCACCAAAGGCCTCTCGGATATAGCGAAATCTTTTTTGAAGCGTTAAACCTACCTGCTCCCCTCTGTCTCCCTCATAGCCTGAAACGACAACCCAGACCCGGTCACACTGTCGCTTCGCTCGCTGGATTAGATCGATATGTCCTTGATGAAGAGGAGCAAAGGTTCCAAATACCACTGCTGTTTTCTTTTTCATAAACCTATTGCCTTTTTATAATTTTAAATATTTTTATTATCTATGTTTTTATTATAAACTATATTTTTGTTTTGTCAATAGTTTTTTATCATTTTTTATAAAAAGATTGCGAAAAAGAGAATCAAGATTGCTCCTGATTCTCCATTTTTATGCAATATCAAATTTTAACTGGCCTGCTTTAACACCAATCTTAAGTGTGCTGCCTGCCTCTAATTCTCCCTTGAGAAGAAGTTCTGCCAACTTGTCTTCCACTTCTGTTTGTAGGGTTCTACGAAGTGGACGAGCTCCCATCTCTGGGTCATATCCTTGATTTGCCAACAATTTCAGTGCAGAAGCTTGTAATTTCAAGTCAATGCCTTTTTCAGCCAAACTTGCCACTAAAGGTTTAACCATAATCTTCACTACTTCCTGCATATTATCGCTAGATAGGCTATGGAAGACCACCTTTTCATCAATACGGTTGATAAACTCCGGCCTATAAGCTTTTTTCAGCTCTTCAAACATGCGTTTCTCCATATTCTCCTGGTCAAAACGAATGTCCTTAGCACCAAATCCAACTGTCTTGTCATCACGAAGGGCTGTCGCACCAAGATTTGACGTCATGATGATAATGGTATTTGAAAAGTCAACCTTGCGCCCCTTGCTATCTGTCAAGACACCATCATCCAAGACCTGCAAGAGGACATTAAAGATATCAGGGTGGGCCTTCTCTACCTCGTCAAAGAGGAGAACGGAATAGGGTTTGTTGCGAACCTTCTCGGTCAACTCCCCACCTTCTTCATAACCCACATAACCCGGAGGAGCTCCATTGAGACGGCTGGCTGCGAATTTCTCCATATACTCACTCATATCAAAGCGGATAAGGGCTGATTCGTCATCAAAAAGAACTTCTGCTAGAGCCTTAGCCAATTCGGTCTTCCCGACACCTGTGGGTCCTAGGAACATAAAGGAACCAATCGGACGCTTGTGACTGCGAATCCCTGACTGATTGCGGCGAATCGCACGGCTAATGCTTGAAACTGCTTGATCTTGACCGATGACACGTTTGTGCAGTTCAGCTTCCAAGTTTAAGTATTTCTTAGCATCAGTCTGAGTCAGTTTTTGGACTGGAATACCTGACAAGCGACTCAAGGTGGTCAAAATATCAGACTCTGTCACCAAGTCTTTATAGACAGGCACTTCCTCTTCTTTTGCGATTAGCTGGGCTGCCTGTTTCCACTTGCCATCCATCAAGGCCTTGTCCGCTGGACTCAAACCTGAATCGTCTGCTTTTACATGCTTTGCCTTATTTTGCACTGTTGCTGCTGCCTCATCCAAGAGATCGATAGCAGAGTCTGGCAAGTGACGACTAGTCAAGTAACGATGCGCCATCTTGACAGCTGTTTTGACCGCTTCATCTGTGATTTGCACACGGTGATGTTTCTCATAAGTCGCCTTCAAGCCTTGCAAAATGGCCATACTGTCGGCCACACTTGGCTCTTCAATCGTCACTTTGGCGAAACGACGAGAAAGGGCCACATCTTTTTCGATGTGTTTTTGATATTCTTCCTGAGTGGTCGCACCAACTGTTCTCAAGGTGCCACGCGCCAAGGCTGGCTTCAAGATATTGGCCGCATCCAGAGTTGAGTCAATTCCACTACCAGAACCCATGATAGTATGAAGTTCGTCGATAAAGAGAATCACTTGGCCATCTTCTTCAATATCCTTAATGATATTATTCATGCGTTCTTCAAAGTCACCACGGAAACGTGTACCTGCAACAACGTTCATCAAATCAAGCTCTAACACGCGCATCTTAGACATTTCCGCAGGCACATCCCCACTAGCAATTCGCTGGGCAAGACCAAGCGCCAGAGCTGTTTTCCCGACACCAGCATCTCCAACCAAGACAGGATTGTTCTTGGTCTTACGGCTCAAGATTTGAATCATACGCGAGATTTCCTTATCCCGACCGATGACCGGCTCCAACTTGCCAGAACGCGCTTGCTCTGTCAAATCATGCGTATAGTCCTCGAGACCACCGCTCGGAGTCTGCGGCATGCCCATCATATTGGCCATAGAATTTTGCTTGTCAGCTACTGTACGATGGCGTTGGCGTAGAGCCTTGAGGTCTTCACGAGTCCAGCCTGCACGTTCTTCTAGATTTCGACGTAGGGCAGCAATCTTAACCTGATCTTTCTTGTCTTCATAAGAAAAACCAGCCCTCTCCAAAATACGAGTCGCCAAGGCATTTCCATCATGTAAAATCGCATAAAGGACGTGCTCCGTCCCTAGCACCTTAGCATGGACCACTGACGCTACATACTCTGCTTCGTCAAAAAGAACCTGCAAACGATGGGAGAACGGCAATTCCGTAAAGGTTTCATGCTGGCTATAGTCCGTTTCAGTCAGTTCTAAAGCCACCTCTTCTAAACGGTCTATCTCATATGGATAATCATTTAAAGTCGCCCCTGCCACACTATAACTGTGATTGGACATGGCAATCAACAAGTGCCAAGACTCTAGATAACGAGCTCCAAAATGGCCAGCAACCATGTAGGCACTTTCGATACATTCATTCAATGCTTTTGAATAGTTCATCTTACTTCCCTTTTCTATCTACTTCTTGTATGACCTGTCGTAGCATATTAGCACGAACAACTGGAGCTTCTTCTCCTAGAATGCGATCCAAAGCTACTGCTACCAGCAAATTCATCTCCTGCTTGGTCATCAATTCCTGCTCAACCAAAAGCTGTAGAATATCCTCATAAATTTCTTGACTGATCCGCTCACCAATTGAGTAAAGCAGCTCCTTGAGCATTTCATGATGACTAGAAAACTCAATCCGTCCTATACGAATATAGCCTCCGCCACCACGCTTACTTTCAACCAAGTAGCCCCTACTTTCCGTAAAGCGTGTCTTGATCACATAGTTAATCTGACTGGGAACAACCTGAAAAGTATCTGCCAACTGACTCCGTTGCAACTCCACAATTCCAGATTGATCTAAAATCGCCTTGATGTAGGCCTCAATATGATCCGATGTATTTTTAAATCTCATTACAAACCCACCTCTCTCTTTAAACCTTGACTATCTTTGACTATTATACCGAAATTTTCTCATTTTTAAAAGAAAAAGGGCGCTGGTAAAGGATAATCTTCACCAACTCCCTATTTTTCTACTTATCTAAGCCTAATTCTGCCAAGATTTGACGTTTGTAGGCAATTTTTTGAACTTCCTTGTCCTCATCTTCAGACCAATCTAGTTTAATTTCTGAAACAATCTGCCCAGGGCGATTTTTCAAGATATAGATACGGTCGCTGAGATTGAGGGCCTCCTCAATACTATGCGTAATAATCAGGGTCGTCAATTGCAACTGCTTGTGAATCTCCAGATACCAAGCATGGAGTTCCATCTTGGTTATCTCATCCAAGGCGCTAAAGGCCTCATCTAAGAGAAAGAGCTTGTGCCCGAAAAGGTAAGTCCGGAGTAAGGTTACACGCTGGCGCATCCCACCACTGAGTTCATGAGGGTATTTATCTCTTACAGCTGTCAACTGGAAGGTCGCAAGAATTTCATCTGCGCGAGCAATAGCTTCTGCCTTATCCACCTTTTGAATCAAGAGGGGCAGAATGATATTACCAAGCACCGTCTTGTGCTCCAAGAGCAGATCCTTTTGTAACATATAACTCACGCGCCCCTTGGGATTTTCTTCACCATCAAGGACAATTCTCCCTGACTGAACTTCTAAAATCCCCGCAATTAAGTTGAAAAGCGTAGTCTTACCAACACCACTTGGGCCTAGGATAGAAACCACTTCACCTGAAGTCACTTTCAGATTGATATCCTCTAAAATCCTATCTTGTCCGTAGGCATAACTGACGTGTTCTAGTCTTATTTCTGTCATTATTTCACAAATTCGTTGGTGAAGCCTTTGTCTGTCAAGTCTTCTTTAAGGATACCATTTTCTTTATCCCATTTGTAGAAGGCATTCCAGCGAGCTGCATCAAATTGCCCCCATTTTTCCTTGTCGCTTGCGTATTCTTTTGACAAGTATTTTTGAGATTCGATGACAAAGTCACGTTTTTCCTTGAGTTCAGGTGCATTTTTGATGAGGATATCAGCTGCTTCCTCTGGATGCTCCATAGCATATTGGTATCCTTTTTTGATAGCTTGGATGACTTTACGTGCTTCTTCTTTGTTGTCTTTGAGGTAGTCGTTGTTAGCAATGATGACTGGTGAGTAATAGTCAAATTCTTTAACGTAGTCTTTCAAGTACATAAAGTTAGCATCTACACCTTGAGATTTGGCAAGGATACCATCCCATCCGTAGTAGATCCATGCAGTATCAAATACTCCATTGGCAATCGGTGTAATTGAGTTTGAGTCGTTATTTGGTACTTTTTCAACCTTCTCAAAGTCCCCACCTTGTGATTCTACCAAGGTTTTCAACATAGCAAGTTCAGTTGGGTCATTCCAAGTTCCGTATTTCTTACCAACCAAGTCTTTTGGACTAGCTACATTGTCAGATTTACGAGAGATGATTCCTGATGTATTGTGTTCTACGATAGCTGCAACGGCAGTAATTCCTGCCCCTTTTTCCAATTTTTTAGCCATATAGTCTTGGAAATAGACTGCAAATGGTGCCTTACCGTTAATAACCAAGTCAGAAGAACTTTCTTCTGGTGGCAATTTCAAATCAACATCCACCCCAGCTTCCTTGAAGTAGCCTTTTTCCTTAGCCACATAAAGCCCTGTGTGGTTGGTATTTGGTGTCCAGTCTAGGATAAAGTCAATCTTCTTAAGTTCTGCTTCTTTGTTGTCCTTGGAAGCAGTTCCTTGACCACAGGCCACAAGCACAACAGCTACAAGAGCTGTTAAAACAGTTAAAAACACTTTCCATGTTTTTTTCATTTTGATTTCCTCTTTTCTTTTTCCGAAACATTCTAATTCTACGAACGTTTCCATTTAATAACATATTTCTCGCTGACATCGACCAATTTCATACCAAGAAGGCTGATAATCGATACCAGAATAATAATAGCGAACATGGTATCATACTGAAACAATTTCTTGGACTGAATCATGTAGACACCTAGTCCTTCAAAGCCTCCCAACCACTCAGATACTACTGTTGTGATAAAAGCGTAGGAGACACTGACCCTCAGACCTGCATAAAAGTAAGGCAAACTGACTGGGATTTTAAAATGCCAAAGAATTTGCCAAGGTTTGGCTCGCATCAGACTAAACAAGGTCAGCATATCCTTGTCACAGTGCCTAAAACCGTCCAAGATGCTGACGATGATAGGAAAGGTTGTCGTCAAGATAATCAAGACAATCTTGGGCAAAATCCCATAACCGAGCCACAAGACCAAGATAGGAGCTATGGCAATAGTCGGAATGGTCTGAACGACCACCATCATAGGGTAAATCAGGTCATTGAGCCAAGTCAAACTATCCATGAGCACAGCCATGAGACAGGCAATCAAGACTCCCAAAATTAGACCTAGCAAAGCCACTCTCAAGGTCGCCCAGCTATGGTGCCAGAGAAATTCTCTATCACGCACAAAAGACTGGAGGATTTCAAGAGGTGTCGGCAGGATAAACTTGGGGAGAAGTTTAAGAAAACCTGCTAACTGCCAGATTGACAAGACTCCTAGAAAGCCCAATAGACTAATGTGTCGTCTCAGTATACTTTTCAAGTTTCTCATCAATACTTAAAATCTCTCCTACATTTATTTTGACATTAGAAAAGACATTATCTGCCTCCTGCCCTGCCACTTCCAGCGCTTCTTTTAGAATGCGCATGAGTTCATCAAACTCCCCTTCCAAGACCGTTTCAAATGGTGTCACCACCATAGTCACCTCTTGAGCTTGCAGATAAGCAATGACCTGATCAATAACAGCAATCCGATCAATCCCCTGTGATAGTGGTAAAACTTGCAAGGCAATGCTTGCTTTCATAACAACCTCCTCTTCTCGTTTTCCTTTGACAAAAAGAAAAACCTTTACCATATATGTAAAAGGTGCAGAATAGACTAAGTATCGTTCCCTACGCTGGCATTACCCAGATCAGGTGCGGTCGAAGTTTAACACTTCCTCTCAGACTGTACACAGACTCCCATATATTATATGGACATATGATAGCGCAAAACAAAAAAAATGTCAAGGAAACTGCTTACAGAAAAGAGTAGGAAAATTTTCCTACTCCCATTTTCTATACTCGTTCTCCATCACTATTTACTCTGTAGCCATCCACCGTCGTATTGACGGCTAAGGCGCCCGAAGAGTAAGAGTAATACCACTTACCAGAGACTTGATACCAACCTGTTTTCATTGCCCCTGAACTATCTAAATAATACCACAGACCATTTTCCTTTAACCAGCCTGTCTGCATTTCACCAGATGATTTCAAATAATACCAACTAGATCCGTCTTTCAGCCAACCCGTTGATTTAGACCCATTTGATTTGAAATGATACCAACTACCATTTATTTTCTTCCAACCAATAGTCAATCCATTATTGGATCCATAGTTAGAACTATTCCCTGATTGATTCTGTGAAGAGGTTACTCCCTCTAGCTGGATATAGCGACGACTTCCGTTATAAGCCGTATAACTCAACCACTTGTATCCATCTTTTTCGAGAATTTGATCATAATGAACATTCTCCCCAGGATAATAGTAATCAATCGCAGTTGCGCTAGCTAGAGGCTGATTTTTGATAGCAGCCTTAGTCTTAAAATAATGTGTTCCTCCTGTTGAAGCTGAGGATTGACTATTCCCAACACTGCCACCAGCTAAATCTTTAAAATGAATAAACCCCGTCATAGTATTTGCCTTCACGATGCGCTTGTTGTAAGATTCCCTTATTCCATAATTGTATTCTTCAATCTCAATCTCATCTCCTATTACATTTGACACCCAAGCAACATGACCATAAGTTCCTGCAGTAGACCAAGCAATAGAGCCAATCGTTGGTGTATTATCGACACGATAACCTTCACGACGAGCACGATAGCCCCATTCATTCGCATTCCCATAAGCAGCCGGAATCTCAAAACCATTGACATTACTCAAACGAAAGGCTGCAAAAGAAGTACACTGACGAGAATACATGCGCCACTTATCAATCTCCTGGCTCCCATTTTTATAATGAGCAGGATAATCATCCCCACGCGCAATCGATCCATTTCCTCCGGAATAGGCATATACACTATTACCCGCTGCTAACATCAATCCTACTACTAAAAAGGGAACAACCTTTTTAGCTGATTTTCTGAAAGAAAATCTTGTCTCTGCTACTTTAAATGGTGAAATTTTCATTCTTCCTCCTTGAAAAATAATATAAATCGAAGATTACCTTCACTTAAACTATTCGGAGAAAAAAAGAAAAAGTGAGAAAATTTCTCACTTTAGTCAAGATAATGAATCAAATTCTTTTCTGTAAGGATATCTGAGTAAGTAAAGGATTCAACGTAAACATTAGCTTGTTTATCTCCTTCAACGTTTCCAAATTCAACGATAAATAGGGATGGATAAACCTCAATTAGCTTACCCAATCTATTTTTTTGGCGCTTACGACCATTCTCCAAAGTCATTTCTACGACTTGACCCTCATGTGCCTTGATTTCTTCTTTGATTTTTTTCATCTTGGCTACATCTGTAAATGCATCTGACATCTTATGCCTCCCTCTTTGAGATACTTGAAAATTTATTGTATTCTTTTTGGAAAATTAATTCCACCGTTCCACGAGCTCCACTACGGTTTTTCTCGATAATAACTTCTACCTTATTATTCGGCATTCCTTCCTCTTCTTCACCACCACGCTCATAGTAATCGTCGCGATAAAGAAAGGCTACAATATCAGCGTCCTGCTCAATAGACCCAGATTCACGAATATCAGACAAGACCGGTCTCTTATCCTGACGTTGTTCTACACCACGAGAAAGCTGACTTAGAGCGATTACTGGAACCTTCAGTTCCTTAGCTAAAATTTTCAACTGACGTGAAATTTCTGAAACCTCTTGTTGACGATTTTCCCGACCAGTTCCCGTGATAAGCTGCAAATAGTCTATTAAAATCAAGCCAAGATTTCCAGTTTCTTGAGCCAGTTTACGAGAACGAGAACGAATCTCTGTAATCCGAATCCCTGGCGTATCATCGATATAGATACTTGCATTAGCTAGATTTCCTTGAGCAATGGTATATTTTTGCCACTCCTCATCAGTCAATTGACCCGTACGGATAGAATGCGATTCTACCAAACCTTCTGCCGCTAACATACGGTCCACTAGACTTTCCGCACCCATTTCCAGTGAAAAAATAGCAACTGTTTTGTCCAACTTAGTCCCAATATTCTGAGCAATATTCAAGGCAAAGGCTGTCTTACCAACAGCTGGACGGGCTGCTAGGATAATCAACTCCTCCTCATGAAGTCCAGTCGTCATATGATCCAAGTCACGATAGCCTGTCGCAATACCTGTAATATCGGTCGTTTGTTGCGAGCGAGCTTCCAGATTTCCGAAGTTGATATTCAACACATCTCGAATGTTCTTAAATCCACTTCGATTTGCATTTTCGCTGACATCAATCAGGCCTTTTTCTGCCTGAGCAATGATTTCATCAGCTGGTTGCGAAGCCTCGTAAGCTTGATTGACAGACTCTGTCAACTTGGAGATTAATCGACGTAGCATGGCCTTCTCTGCAACAATCTTAGCATAATACTCCGCATTAGCAGAAGTTGGCACAGAATTGACAATCTCAACCAAGTAAGACAGGCCACCAATATTCTGTAAATCACCTTGATTATCAAGAATGGTACGAACCGTTGTTGCATCTATAGCATCGCCACGATCGGATAAGTCGACCATAGCTTGGAAAATCAAACGATGGGCATACTTAAAAAAGTCCCTAGACTCAATATATTCTCGCACAAAAACAAGCTTACTCTCGTCAATAAAGATAGCCCCTAAAACGGATTGCTCAGCTAAGATATCTTGAGGTTGTACTCGTAACTCTTCTACTTCTGCCATCAGACTTCCCTTCCTTTTACAATCTTGTCAAGAAAGTGTAAATTTACCCTTCTTTCACACGAAGATTGATTACACTTGTAATATCTTGATAGATTTTCACTGGTACATCAATCAAACCAACTGCTCGAATCGGAGCTTGTACTTGGATATGACGTTTATCAATCTTAATTCCAAATTGCTTTTGCAATTCTTCTGCAATTTTCTTATTGGTAATGGAACCAAAGGTACGACCATCTGGACCAACTTTTTCAACAAATTCTACAATAGTTTCCTCTGCTTCTAGTTGAGCTTTAATTGCTTTTGCTTCTGCAATCATCTCAGCATGAGCTTTTTCTTCAGATTTTTGTTTACCACGAAGTTCACCTACAGCTTGAGCAGTCGCTTCTTTGGCTAGACTCTTTTTGATAAGAAAGTTTTGCGCATACCCTGTTGGTACTTCCTTAATTTCGCCTTTTTTACCTTTTCCTTTAACATCTGCTAAAAAGATTACTTTCATTCTTCTTTCTCCTTTTCCTTTATTTCATTTAATACAATTTCTGTCAGTTTTTCCCCTGCTTCTGACAAGGTTGAATCCTTAATTTGAGCTGCTGCCAAATTAAAGTGGCCTCCACCTCCCAGCTCTTCCATAATCCGTTGTACATTCAGCTTACTACGACTGCGAGCTGAGATAGAGATAAATCCTTGTGTATTCTTCGCAAGAACAAAACTCGCTTCAATACCTGACATAGCTAACATGGCATCTGCTGCCTTACTAATAACAACTGTATCATAGCATTTCGAGTCCTTAGCCTCTGCTATTAGTACATCTGAACCTAATTTACGCCCCTGTAAAATCAGTTCATTGACCTCACGATATTCTTCAAAATCTGTCGCAGCAATTTCTTGGATAGCAATACTATCACTTCCTCTCGTTCTGAGATAGCTAGCAACATCAAATGTCCGACTAGTCACTCGTGAGGTGAAATTTTTAGTATCCAACATCATACCAGCCATCAAGACACTTGCTTGCATACGACTCAAACGATTTTTCTTAGAATTCTGGAACTGAATCAATTCCGTTACCAACTCACTGGCACTACTTGCACCACTTTCGATATAAGTAATAACCGCATTATCTGGAAAATCCTGATCCCGTCTGTGGTGGTCGATGACGATGGTTTGGGTAAATAAATCATAAAAAGCTTTTGATAAAGTTAAGGCTGTCTTTGAATGGTCTACAAGAATCAACAAAGAACGATTGGTCACCATCCCCATTGCATCCTTAACAGACAACAACTTCGTAACTCCTTCTTTTTCTAAGAATGAAACAGCTCGTTCAATATCCGGAGACATCTGATTTTCATCATAAAGAGCATAACTATTTTCTGTCACATTACTAGCAAATAACTGCATACCTACAGCAGAACCCAAAGCATCCATATCAAGATTTTTGTGACCAACTACAAAAACCTGATCTACACTTCTAATTTTATCTGAAATAGCTGTCATCATAGCGCGCGTACGTGTCCTTGTACGCTTGATTGACGCCGCAGATCCACCACCAAAATAAACGGGATTTTTCGTTTCGTCATTCTCCTTGACAACCACCTGGTCGCCACCACGTACTTCAGCCAAGTTTAAGTTGAGCAATGCAACTTTCCCTATCTCATCATGATTTCCATCACCATAAGAAAAGCCCATACTTAAGGTCAATGGCAACTGTCTCTGTTTCGACTCTTCTCTGAAAGAATCAATAACAGAAAATTTATCGTTCATCAATCCCTCAAGCACCGTGTAGTCCGTAAATAGATAAAAGCGATCCATACTTACTCGACGGGAGAACATGGCATGTTTACCAGCAAATTCTGAAACAAAATTGGCTACAAAACTATTGATATGACTGATATCAGACTCCGATGTTTCATCTTCTAAATCATCATAGTTGTCAACGGAAACGACCCCAATCACAGGTCGACTCGTTACTAACTCAACAGTCGCTTCGTATTCTCCAGACACATCAAAGAAGTAAAGAACTCCAGACACCTTGTCCATATGAACCGAATAGCGGGTCTCACCCAAGGTAGCATAAGAACCTGGATTTCCTACCGATGCCTTGATAATTGTTTGAATTAATGCAACATCAATCTCGCCCACTTCATTAGTCAAAATCAATTCAGCATAAGGATTAAACCATTCAACTTCACCTGACGACAAGTCTAATTTAATAACTCCGACAGGCATCTGTTCTAACAAGGTTGTCAAACTTTCTTCAGCTTGGTGGTTTACATACTGGATTTGTTCTACTTCACTCTTTGAGTAGTAGTCTCTCTGATGGATGAATAATAAACTATATGAACCCAAAATAAGTAGCAAAAGAAATAGCGTTACCAGTGTATTCGTTACAAAAACAAGTTGCACAGATAGCACTCCGAACGCCACTATTCCTAATATTAAGGGGAAAATAGGACTTACATAAAATTTTTTCATTCCAAACCTCTTGGCACCCATTATACCATAATAACCACCAAAAAGCGACTTTTTAAAGGTGTAATCAGTAATTCTATCAATTATAAGAAAAAGGAGGTTTACAATTCAGTAAACCTTCCTTTACACATATTGAAATTAAGATTCTTTAACTTCTAACAAACCAATTTCGCCATCCTCACGACGATAAATCACATTGGTTGTCTGATCTTCAACATCCACATAGATAAAAAAATCATGTCCCAACAAATCCATCTGTAGAATAGCTTCTTCCAAATCCATTGGTTTTAAATCAATTTGTTTTGAACGAACCACTCTAGATTGGACAACATTTGTATCTTCCACCAAAGCATCTGTAAATAATTGACTAGTTGCTACCTTGTTTTTATTTTTACGCTCGATTTTTGTTTTATTTTTACGAATCTGACGTTCAATTTTATCAGTTACAAGGTCAATTGAACCATACATATCTTGAGACACATCTTCTGCACGAAGAGTAATTGAGCCAAGCGGAATCGTCACCTCCACTTTAGCCGTTTTTTCACGATACACCTTCAAGTTAACTCGAGCATCCAACTCTTGTTCAGCTTGAAAATACTTTTCGATCTTTTCGAGTTTAGAAACTACATAATCACGAATTGCTTCTGTTACTTCTAGGTTTTCACCACGGATACTATATTTAATCATATGAGTACCTTCTTTCTAAACATTTTTGTTTTTCTGATTTCATTATAACGCTTTCATTTTAGTTTTGCAAATTTTTTCCTCATCTTACAAGGGAAAATGTTTTTACATCTTCAGCACCAGCCTCTTCCAACAGTTTCTTCACACGATTTATAGTTGTTCCAGTAGTGTAAATGTCATCTATAAGTAGGATTTTTTTAGGAATAGTGACTCCCCTTTTAATAAAGAAAGGAAGTTCTGTCCCCAAGCGTTCTGAACGATTTTTAGAAGAACTGGCCCGCTCTTCTCTCTTCTCTAGTAAGTCTTGAAAAGAGAACCCTGCTGCTTCAACTAAACCTTCAACCTGGTTAAATCCCCTCTCAAGTAATCTTTCAGGACTTAGGGGAATTACGACAAATTGATACTCTTTGTACTTTTTCAACTCCTCACTTAAAAATGAAGCAAAAACTTTTCTTAAAAGGAAGTCTCCATCAAACTTATACCGACTGAAAAAATCCTTCATAGCTTGATTGTAAGTAAAAATCCCTCTATGACTGACTTCAATTCCTTCTTTACACCAAAATTGACAATCTTGACACTTTGTTGACAATCCTGTTTTCATACAGTTTGGACAGTACTCTTCTCCAATTTTCTCAAAAGTAGAATCACAATCTAAACAAAGACATGAGACATCATTCCTCAGAAGTAAGAGACTACTAAAAGTTAAAACAGCCTTCATAGTCTGCCCGCACAATAAGCACCTCATAGACCCGCTTCCTTATTCATCTGCTGAATTTCCTTAATTGCCTTCTTGATTGAAGTATTTAACCCATCATGGAAGAAAAGCAAATCTCCTGTCGGTCTGTCCATACTCCGACCGACACGTCCTCCAATCTGTATTAAACTAGACTTGGTAAAAAGACGATGATTGGCCTCTACTACAAAAACATCCACACAAGGGAAGGTAACTCCACGCTCCAATATTGTCGTACTGATAAGTATTGTCAGTTCTCCATCTCGAAAAGCTTGTACCTGTTCTAATCTATCTTCTGTTACAGAAGATACAAAGCCAATTTTCTCATTTGGAAATTGCTCCTGTAAGATTTCTTTTAACTGCTCCCCTTTCTTAATTTCTGAAGCAAAAATGAGTAACGGATAAGCTGTCTTTCTCTGCTTCTCAATATAGGACTTTAACTTTGGTGACAACCGATTTTTCTCTAAACAGTGATTAAAATCGGATAACCAGACAGGTTTAGGAATAATCAACGGATTTCCATGAAATCGTCTTGGCAAACTCAATCGTTTTAGTTCTCCTATGCGAACCTTTCTATCTAACTCATCAGTCGAAGTCGCTGTTAAAAAGATTCTCAGTCCATTCTCCTTTACACTATTCTTGACAGCATGGTAAAGCTTGGGATTGTCAACATAAGGAAAGGCATCTACTTCATCCACTATCAGCAAATCAAAAGCTTGATAAAACTTCAATAACTGATGGGTCGTCGCAACAACTAGTGGTGTTCGAAAATACGGCTCTGATTCTCCGTGTAGTAAAGATATCTCGCAAGCAAAATCATCTTGCAGGCGCTTGTACAGCTCCAAACAAACATCTATGCGAGGACTAGCCAAGCATACTGCACCACCCGCATTGATCACTTTAGCTACTACTTGATAAATCATTTCTGTCTTTCCAGCTCCTGTTACAGCGTGAACCAAGGTTGGTTCCTGCTTGTCTACAGCTTGAATTAGTCCCTCTGACACCTTCTCTTGAAAAGGAGTTAATTGACCGCGCCATTTGAGAATATCTTGCTTCGCAAAATCCTCCTGCGGAAAATAGTATAAAGCTTGATCACTCCTGACTCGCTTCATCAGTAAACACTCCCTACAATAATAAGCACCGATGGGCAAATACCATTCATCTAAAATAGCACTATCACAACGTTGACAGAAAAGTTTCCCTTTCTCCTTTCTCATTGCTGGAAGTTTCTCCGCCAACTGACGTTCCTCTTTTGTTAATTCATTCTCAGTAAACAAACGACCGAGATAATTTGGATTTACTTTCATACTTCTTTATTCGTAAAAACCTAGCGCTTTAGATGATTTTTTAGTACAATTAAATCATGGAATTTAGAACAATTAAAGAGGACGGTCAAGTCCAAGAAGAAATCAAAAAATCACGCTTTATCTGTCATGCCAAGCGTGTTTATAGCGAAGAAGAGGCTCGAGACTTTATTACTACCATCAAAAAAGAACACTACAAAGCTACGCATAACTGCTCTGCCTTCATTATTGGGGAACGTAGTGAAATCAAACGTACAAGTGATGATGGTGAGCCCAGTGGGACTGCTGGCGTTCCCATGCTTGGGGTACTAGAAAATCACAACCTCACCAATGTCTGTGTGGTCGTGACACGCTACTTTGGTGGTATAAAACTAGGCGCTGGAGGACTGATTCGTGCTTACGCCGGCAGTGTTGCCTTAGCCGTCAAAGAAATTGGCATCATTGAAATAAAGGAACAGGCGGGCATTGCTATTCAAATGTCTTACGCTCAGTATCAAGAGTACAGTAACTTCCTTAAAGAACATAATCTCATGGAACTGGATACAAACTTTACAGATCAAGTCGATACGATGATTTATGTTGATAAAGAAGAAAAAGAAAATATTAAAGCTGCACTGGTGGAGTTTTTTAATGGAAAAGTTACTTTAACTGATCAAGGTTTACGAGAAGTTGAAGTTCCTGTAAATTTAGTGTAAACAAAGGAGAAAAATATGGCATTTGGTAAATTCATTCAAGGACTTGCTGGTAACTTTAGCGAGCAAAACAAAGAAACTCTTATCAAAGAATATGGACAATATCTACTAGAAAATGAAGAAATTCAAAGTGGATATAAACTGATTCGTGACTCAATTATATTTACAAATATCCGCATTATCTTTACAGATAAACAAGGCGCTACCGGTCGTAAGATGTCTATTAAATCAATCTTTTTGATGAACATTGTTAACGTTGAAATGGAAACTGCAGGAGCAGGTATAGATGATAGTGAAATTACTATTACTTATTTAGAGAATGTCTTTCTAAAAGCACATAATGAACATTTTAGTTCTCATAAATTTGAATTTCCTAAGAAAACGGATATCGTTCCACTTTATACCTATTTATTAGAATTAGCTTATCACAATCGCTTGAAAATTAATGACTTGGACCTGTGATATAAAAAAATCCTATCACTTCGATAGGATTTCTATATTTTACAAATGATATAGATAGCGTTATACTAGAAATATCTTATACAAAGAGGTATTCATATGTCTATTTATAACAATATTACTGAATTAATCGGTCAAACTCCGATTGTTAAACTCAACAACATCGTACCAGAAGGGGCTGCGGACGTCTATGTAAAGCTTGAAGCATTCAACCCTGGTTCTTCTGTAAAAGATCGTATTGCTCTTAGCATGATTGAAAAAGCTGAACAAGACGGTATTCTGAAACCAGGTTCTACAATTGTTGAAGCAACAAGTGGAAACACTGGTATTGGACTTTCATGGGTAGGTGCTGCTAAAGGGTATAAAGTCGTCATCGTTATGCCTGAAACTATGAGTGTAGAACGACGTAAGATTATCCAAGCTTATGGTGCTGAACTCGTCCTAACTCCTGGTAGTGAGGGAATGAAAGGCGCTATTGCTAAGGCTCAAGAAATCGCTGCTGAACGTGATGGTTTCCTTCCTCTTCAATTTGACAATCCAGCTAATCCAGAAGTACACGAAAGAACAACAGGAGCTGAAATACTAGCTGCTTTCGGTAAAGATGGACTAGATGCCTTTGTTGCTGGAGTGGGTACCGGTGGAACGATTTCTGGTGTTTCTCATGCACTCAAATCAGCAAATTCTAACATTCAAGTTTTTGCGGTAGAAGCAGATGAATCTGCTATTCTATCTGGTGAAAAACCTGGCCCTCACAAAATTCAAGGTATCTCAGCTGGATTTATTCCTGATACACTTGATACAAAAGCCTATGATGGTATCGTTCGTGTAACATCAGACGATGCTCTCGCACTCGGCCGTGAAATTGGTGGAAAAGAAGGATTTCTTGTAGGGATTTCTTCAGCTGCAGCTATCTACGGAGCCATCGAGGTTGCCAAGAAATTAGGTACAGGTAAAAAGGTTCTTGCTCTAGCACCAGATAACGGTGAACGTTATCTCTCTACAGCACTTTATGAATTTGAAGTGTAGTCTCCTAAATGCACTTAGCCCTTTTTATAGGGCTTTTTATTTATATCTTGAAAAGTAGAATTCTTTCCCTATAGGAATCTACTGCATAGAAAAAAGGAAGCACTTCAGCTTCCTTTTTATTATTAGTTATTCAAGGCTGCTGCCATTGTAGCTGCAACTTCAGCTTCGAAGTCGTTTGCAGCTTTTTCGATACCTTCACCAACTTCAAAGCGAGCGAACTCAACTACTGAAGCGTTAACTGATTCAAGATATGCTTCAACTGTCTTGCTGTCATCCATGATGTATACTTGTGCAAGAAGTGTGTAAGCTTGGTCAACTTTAGTGTTGTCAAGCATGAAGCGGTCCATTTTACCTGGGATGATTTTGTCCCAGATTTTTTCTGGTTTGCCTTCTGCAGCCAATTCAGCTTTGATGTCAGCTTCAGCTTGGGCAATCACTTCATCAGTCAATTGAGCTTTTGATCCATACTTCAAGTGTGGAAGAGCTGGTTTGTTAACCATTGCACGACTTTCGTTGTCTTGGTCGATAACGTGGTTCAATTGTGCCAACTCATCTTTAACGAATTGCTCATCCAATTCTTTGTAAGAAAGAACTGTTGGTTTCATCGCTGCGATGTGCATTGACAATTGTTTAGCAAGTGCTTCGTCTCCACCTTCAACAACTGAAATAACACCGATACGTCCACCGTTATGTTGGTATGCTCCAAAGTGTTGTGCGTCTGTTTTTTCAATCAATGCAAAGCGACGGAATGAGATTTTTTCTCCGATAGTTGCTGTTGCAGATACGTATGCAGCTTCAAGAGTTTCACCTGAAGGCATTGTCAAAGCAAGTGCTTCTTCATTATTAGCAGGTTTTCCTTCAGCAATAACTTTAGCTGTAGTATTTACCAATTCAACGAATTGAGCATTTTTCGCAACGAAGTCAGTTTCAGCGTTTACTTCAATAACTGCTGCAACATTACCGTTAACATAAACACCAGTCAATCCTTCTGCAGCAACACGGTCAGCTTTCTTAGCTGCCTTAGCCATACCTTTTTCACGAAGCAATTCAATCGCTTTTTCGATGTCACCGTCTGTTTCTACAAGCGCTTTTTTAGCGTCCATAACTCCGGCACCAGATTTTTCACGCAACTCTTTTACAAGTTTAGCTGTAATTTCTGCCATTTTGATTCTCCTATATTTTTTAAAAATAGGAGAGCCGGGCTAAGCCCCGCCCTCCTAGGTAATTACTATTTATATGAATTAAGCGTTGTCGCCTTCTACAACTTCAACGATTTCTTCAATTGAATCTGCTTGAGCTTCAGAAGCTACAAATTCTGCTTCAACTGCTACTGCATCTTCACCTTGACGTCCTTCAATGATAGCGTCAGCCAATTTAGCTGTGATCAATTTAACAGCGCGGATAGCGTCATCGTTAGCTGGGATGATTACATCGATATCATCTGGATCAGTATTTGTGTCAACCATCGCTACAACTGGGATTCCCAATTTTTTAGCTTCTTTAACAGCGATTTGCTCTTTATGTGGGTCAACTACGTACATCACATCTGGGATACGAGGCATATCTTCGATACCACCCAAGAATTTTTCAAGACGTGCACGTTGTTTATTAAGAAGTGCAACTTCTTTCTTAGGAAGAACTTCGAAAGTTCCATCTTCTTCCATACGTTTGATTTCTTTCAAACGAGCGATACGTTTTTGGATTGTTCCCCAGTTTGTAAGAGTTCCACCCAACCAACGGTGGTTAATAAAGTATTGACCTGAACGTACTGCTTCTTCAGCAACTGCATCAGCTGCTTGTTTCTTAGTACCAACAAACAATACAACTGCATCGTTAGCTGCTGCATCACGCATGAAATCGTAAGCTTGGTCAGCGTATTTTACAGTTTGTTGCAAGTCGATAACGTGGATTCCGTTACGTTCAGTGAAGATGTACTTAGCCATCTTAGGGTTCCAGCGACGAGTTTGGTGACCAAAGTGTACACCAGCCTCAAGAAGTTGTTTCATTGAAATTACTGCCATGAGTATTTCTCCTTTTTGTTTTTTTCCTCTTCTTGACTTCAACTCGCAAAACGACCCAAAGGCAACTGTTTCACAATTCATCAAGAATGAGTATTATCGTTCACACGACAGTTTTCATTTTACCATACTTTTTCAATATTTTCAAGCGATTTTAGTAGATTTTTAAAGTAAGTTAACTATATAAATCATAAAAGAGACTCAAATCGAGCCTCTTCGTTTTATTCATTAGTTTGGATAGATATATGTTACAAAACCTTCTGAAGTTGTAGTAGGATTGAACCAACCACGTTTATTTCCGATTGTACGATTTCCACCATAGTTTGATTCAGATACTTGGATACTTGTTGATGATGAAACAGCTGTAACCACGGCTACGTGTCCATATCCACCATCATTCCAACATGCAATAGCACCAACTTGAGGTGTAGATCCTGTACGGAATCCTGCTGCAGCTGCACTTGTAGCCCACTGTGCCCCATTACCCCAGTAATCTCCAGCCCAAGGTGCCAATGTTTTAGCTCCCCATGTACACTCACCAGTTGGATAACTTGAAGCGTTTGTACTGTATGTTGGACGATGTTTTACTGGTGCAGGAGTGTAGCTTGAAGATGATTCAGATGAACTAGATACTGCTTGAACTTCTGCTGTAAAAGTTGTATTTCCAGAAGCAACTACTGTTTGTTGTTGACTTGCTTGTTTAGCTTTGTAGGCTGCTTCTGCTTCTGCAGCTGCTTTAGCTTCTGCTTCCGCTGCAGCTTTTTTCTCAAGTAAACTTGCTTTTTCATCCTCTGCAGTAGCCTTTTCAGCAGCAAGATTCAATTCTGCAGCTTTCAACTCAGCTTGTTTTGTAGTTAATGATTGAGCATCATCAGCTAGTTTTTGCTGATTTGCAATAACTGTATTAATCGCATCATTGTTTGCTACTTGTTTTTCAGAAATAGCTTTTTTATCTGCTTTTTGTTGTTCCAACATTTTGTTGTTTGCAGATACGATTTCACTCATTGCAGCAACACGTGAAATAGCTTCTGTAATTGATTTTGAGTTTACAATTGTATTGATGTAATTTGTTGCAGCTCCATTTGTTTGAGCACTACGAGCTTGTTTTTGCAATGAATCATTGCGAGATACAATATTCTTAGAAAGTTCTGTAATTTCACCCTCAAGCTTTTTAGATTCTGCTTGTAGTCTATCATTTTCAGATTGCAAGTTTGATTGCTCTGTTTGAATAGCAGATACTTGCTCCTGAATTTGATCAACTTGTTTTTGGGCTTCTTGTTGTTGTGCTGTTAAGTTACTAATTTTATTATCTTGAGCAGCAATTTTGTCATCAGTAGTTTCTGCATGCGCAGTTGTTAAAACAGCTACTTGAGAAACCATTACTGTACTTAGTAAAAGTGACGCTAAGATTTTTTTCTTCATATTTCGTAGATACTCCTTCTTTTAAAGACACTACTAGTATACCAAAAAAAGGCCTAATGAATATTACGCCTTTGTTACATTTTTATTTCTTTCTTATAGGTAAAATTTTTCAAAAATAAACTGAAAAATAATCATCCATATAAGGTTCAAAATCATTGATGGCACTAAACTATAGACTATAAACAAAGACATACTATCCACAGTTAAACCTACCACTAATGCAAGTATATAAGCTCCCATCTCAAATAGAAAAGTCATGACAATAATTGCCAACATTCTCGTCCAACGATTCAATAAAATAACACTATTAAATTTATGGAGAAATACTCCCAACAAGACGAACAACAAAGTCGCAATCCCTATCAAGTGGAAAAAGTAAATGTCATAAACCAAACCCACTACAAAACAATATGCTAAATAGAGATACTCTGATACCTCAATCGTCTCAAATAAGAGAAACAAAAATAGAAAATGACTAGCCAACTGCACGTGGGGAAAAAATGAGCCCAGAAGCTGACTAATATGGGCATCAATTAGAACAAAGAAAGGAAGCAATAAAAATACTCCAACCCGCTTCAACTGTCTCATTATGAATTCCCCACTAATTCTATCACACTCACATTATGAGTATCTGCACTTAATTTAACAGTTACTTCTCGTGTCAAGTAGTCCGTACTATGCGTTGTGGCAACCACTTCACCAACAGGAATATCAGCAACGTTAAAGTTTCCTAATCCACCAGTGGCCACCTTATCTCCCGCACTAATATCGCTATTACTATTTAATTGGCTAATTTTTAGAACTTCATTTTCCTTGTCATAGCCAACAATAATTCCATAAATTGTAGTAGAACCATGTTGAATTTTAACAGAAATCTTATCAGCATTTTCCGTATTTGTCAGAAGGTTGACCATAGTAGAGTTGTCCTCCACTTTTGAAACACTCCCAATCAAACCACCATTTGCAATGGCTAACATATTTTCAGAAACCCCTTTTGATTTACCTGCATCCAGGGTCAATTCCTGCTTCCAAGATACTGGAGAACGCATAATAACATCTGCTGCTAAAGTCTTTGTAGCTTGCAATTTGGACTTCATATCAAGCAATTGGCGCAGTTGTTCATTTTCTGTCTTTAAACTTTCCGCCTCATTTGATTTAACTTCTAATTGGTAAATCTGTTTCTTCAAACTTTCATTTTCATTATAAGTTCGTGTCAAATGTGCTAAATCTGATTTAACAGAATCAAACCACTGAAAAGGTTTTTGCACAACCCTATCAACCAATGAGATTCCATCTCCTAATTTTGTCACAATTGTACTTGAATAAGTCGTCGCTAAGAGAGCTGACACAAGCAGAACAGTGACAAAAACAATAATGACATATTTTGATTTTTTAAAACGGTTCATATCCCTACCTTTATATCAAAAACTGTTACAGTAACTTTTTTATAAATTCCTGAAAGCTACTAAGATTTTAAGAAAAATAAGCAACAACCAAGTACGAGAATAACAAGAATGGTCAACGTATCCTTTCGCGTCCATCTCAATTGTCGGTATTGACTTCTACCTTTTCCACCCTGATAACCACGCGCTTCCATGGCAATAGCCAAGGAATCTGCACGTTTTAAACTTGTCGCAAAAAGAGGAATCAAAATAGGAATCATCGCCTTTACTTTTTGAACAATACTTCCTTCTCCAAAATCCACTCCACGCGCTTTCTGTGCATTCATAATCCGCGTCGTATCATCCATCAAGGTTGGGACAAAACGCAAACTCATGGACAGCATCAATCCAATCTCATGAACTGGAACTTTCACACGCTTTAAAGGCGCTAACAAAGCTTCGACAGCTGATGCCAAACTTAAGGGCATGGTCGTTAAGGTTAACAAAGTTGAAAAGAAAATAATTAATACAAAGCGACAAAAAATAATTCCAGCTTGTTGCAAAGCATAATCCGTGATTCTCACAAACGAAAACTCAAATAAAACATTCCCATTAGAAATGAAAAACAGTTGAAAAATAGTTGTGAAGGCAATCAAGAAAAACATAGACTTCAAGCCCTGAATAAAAAATGAAAGAGATACTCCTGACAAGGCAATAAATATCCCTGTCGCTATAAAAAGAATTAGATTCGTCAAGGGATTATTAGCCCAAAAAACGATCAAAATCAGTAGCATCATAGCCAGTAATTTGCTACGTGGATCCAATCGGTGAACAATCGAATCCCCTGGGATATAACGCCCCAAAATCATACTATCCATTTAGCGACTCCTTGAACTCCTCTATCTTAATCGGTAATCGTTTAAATGACACGCCTCTATCAGCCAATCGTTTACAAAAGGCTGTAATTTTAGGTACTCCCAACTGCACTTCTTCCATAAAGACAACATCTTGAAAGACATCACTTGGTTTACCACCCTTAACTAAACGTCCCTTTTCCATTACATAGACTTGGTTCGCATATTCGGCAACATCATCCATCAAATGCGTTACCAAAACGATGGTCATCCCTGACTGGTGGAGTTTTTTGAACAAATTCATCAGCTCTTTTCTTCCCAAAGGATCCAAGCCTGCTGTGGGTTCATCTAAGACTAATATAGCTGGCTCCATGGCAAGTATGCCTGCAATGGCAACACGTCTCATTTGTCCACCTGATAGCTCAAACGGGCTACGATTAAAAAGTGATTCATCAATTCCAACCAGAGCCAGTTTTTCACGCGCAATCTTCTCCGCATCTTCTTCAGAAACTCCAAAATTTTGCGGTCCAAAAGCAACGTCTTTCAAAACCGTTTCTTCAAAAATCTGATTTTCAGCAAACTGAAATACCAAGCCAACCTGTTTTCTAATTTGACGAATATCTTTATTTTTAGAAGTCGGGGTGATTAAGGTATCAAAAACTCGCACACTCCCTTGACTTGGAACCAACAAACCATTTAAAAGTTGTAAAACAGTTGATTTGCCACTACCTGTGTGCCCAATTAAAGCCGTATAAGAACCATCTTCAATCGTCAAAGAAACATCTGACAAAGCTGTTGAAGCTAAGGGAGTCCCTTTTTGATACGTAAAACTCACATTTTCTAGAGCAATTCCCATAGCTTATCCTCTAGCTCACTTTCTGTCAAATAATTTTCAGGCAAATCATAGCCATTCTGGCTCAAAGAATGTTTTAATTGATTAGCAAAAGGATCGTCTAATCCAATTTGATCCAAATCATTTCGAGAGAAAAGCTCCCTTGGACTACTAGTTGATTCAATTGACCCTTTTTTCATAATCAACACACGATCACTCATGGCAACTTCTTCCAAATCATGTGTAATGGAAATGACCGTCATATCATAGTCTTTCCGAATTCCTTTTACTGTCTCAATCAGTTCTCTACGTCCCTCAGGATCCAACATACTCGTTGCTTCATCTAAGATTAAAATAGCTGGTCTTAGGGCTACAACACCTGCAATAGCCACACGTTGCTTTTGGCCACCTGATAGACGCGCTGGCTCTCTCTTTTTAAAGTCCAACATGCCAACCAAATCCAGAGCTTCTTCCACTCTCTTTTTCATTTCTTGACGAGAAAGTCCCTGATTTTCCAAACCAAAGGCAACATCATCTTCAACAGTCGCTCCAACAAATTGATTGTCTGGATTTTGAAAAACCATACCGATTTGACGACGTATATTCCAAACATTTTCCTCAGTCAAACGTTGACCATCAATTACAATCTCTCCAGATTCTGCTTCCAGTAAGCCATCAATTAATCGAACCGTCGTTGATTTACCACTACCATTATGACCTACAATCGAAAGCCATTCTCCACGTTTCACGTGAAACGTAATATCCTTCACATCGTAGTATTCCTGACTTTCCTTATAGCGAAAAGAAAGATTTTTTACATCAATTATTGATTTCATTTCGAACCAAATGTCCCTTTAAATACATAGGCACTACCCTTGAAATAATCATAGCCAGAGTAGATAGTGAAAAACAAGGCTACATAAAGTAGAACTTGACCAAGCAAAGTCCAATGTAATAGCAAGAAAATAATGGCAAACATCTGACTAAAAGTTTTAATTTTTCCAGGCATTGCTGCTGCTAAAACTGTTCCACCAGTTTCAACTAATAAAAGTCTTAAACCTGTCACAGCCAACTCACGACAGATGATCACTGCAACAATCCAAGCTGGAGCCATACCTAACTCAATCAGCATAATAAAAGCAGACATAACTAGTAGCTTATCCGCCATAGGATCTGCAAATTTACCAAAATTACTGACCACATTCCATTTACGAGCTAAATATCCATCTAAATAGTCTGTAATACTGGCAATAGCAAAGATAATAGCTGCCACAATATGACTCTCTATCGAATTTCCTATCGTTAAAATAAAGATAAAAATAGGTATAAAGAGAATTCGACCTATTGTTAAGAGATTTGGAATTTGTTCTTTTTTCATTCGTTTTTCCTTAATTTTTAGTAAAGGTTACAGTGATTTTTCCAGTCTGAGCTGTTAATTTCGATAAGTCAACAGTCTGATTATCTACTGTTAAAGCTACACCTTTGACAACACCTAAAGTAATGGTCACAGAATTTTTAGTTGAAACTGTTGTTTCCGCACTTTTATTATCTGGTGATAAGGTTACTCCACCCTCAAGATCACTTTCTGAAACACTAACCCAACTTCTAGCATCTGAGACTGATAATTGTAATTTTGCAGTTTCCTTACTCGTTTTATAAGCAACTTCTACTTGATTTCCTTCACCTGATACCGTTATAGCTGGTTCCATATTCGAAGAGCTACTTGATGAACTACTACTTGAGGATGAAGTTACAGAACTAGTTGAGCTTGTTGCTTGGACTACACTATAACTAGACGCAGATGAACGCTCTGGTTGAGTCTGGAGATAATTCCAAACATAATAAGTCACAAAAATGACAATCGATAGTGCAAAGAGTATAAAATAAAATAAAGGCAAAAATGATGTCTTATTTTTCTTACTTGAACGTCTCCTACCTGTCAACTCGTCTTCATCAACATCTACTTCTTCATAAGTAATCATGCTCCCAGAATCATAAGCATCCAAGACAATTCGCTCATCTAGCTCAACTGCCCACGCATACTTTCTCAAAAAAGAACGAGTATAAAATGGACTAGGAAGTTGATCAAAATCATCAGCTTCCATCGCCTCCAACATATCCAACTGAATTTCTGTTTTTTTGTGTAATTCTTCTAAAGTCAACCCTTGGTTGGTTCTAGCTAAACGTAAAACCTCACCAATTGTTTTTTTCCTCATACTTGTCATTCCTTCTTTCTAGTATTGATTATGATAGGTTACTACGATGGGAATATTGTAAAATCAACTATATCACCATCATCTATTAAATGATGTCCAGCATCAAGGACATCCTCTAAAGTAATTTCCTGTAAAATTTTTGGTAAATCAAAAATTGTCTCACCTTGTCCAAAAGCATCATATTGCGTTGCAATAAATTCAAGAGAGTTCATGCTACTGAAAAATTCTCCAAACATCTCTCTTTTGATAATATCTAAATGATCCTCTGTAATATCTAAATCCTTTGTGAAATTACGAATAGCCTTTTTAAACTGATGAGATAAAGCAACTGGCTCTTTTGTATCCATTGTCAACATAATAAAATGAAAGCGACTTGTTACTTCAACTTCAAGAGATAAGGACGCATCAATTTTACCTGATTCATATAATTTCTGAAAACGATCCGAGGTCCAACCAAACATCATTGTAAACAATAATTTTAATAAAATATGATGTCGATAGCAATCATCCTCAGCAACATCTTGTTTACCTCTAATACCAATCGCTAGTTTTGGAGAAGACACTTCCATTCTCATACTGTCTGTTTGCTTTACAGCCTGTAAAACAAACTTTTCTCTTGCTACATCCTGAACATCTAAATCTTTCAGTTTTTTGCTTTCAAAATAGTCCTGTACTCGTTCCAAATCAAAATTACCAACTAAAAACAGAGACATGTTTACAGGTTTGTAAAATCTTGTAAAATTTTCTTGTAAATTAGTTAGATTGATTTGGGAAATGGACTCCTCACTACCAACTATATCAGTTGCTAAAGGTGTGCCTGGATACAAATTCGCTAAAGTTGAAAAGAATAAACACGAATCTGGATCATCTTGATACATTTCTCGTTCTTGCTGGATAATATCCTGCTCTCTTAAAATGGAATCTTCAGTAAAGTGTGCTGATGTTACCAATTCATCAATTAAGTCTAAATTATCTAAAAAATGATCCGTTGCTGAAAAAAGATAACTTGTTTTTGTAAAGCTTGTAAAGGCATTACTATCTGCACCTAGACTCGTAAAAGCCGACATCAAATCGCTAGCATCTTCTCTCTCAAATAATTTATGTTCAAGAAAATGAGCAATTCCCGCAGGATATTCTTTTACATCTCCGTCAACTTCAGTGACAAGCATATCTACCGAACCAAACTGAACAGTGACACTCCCGTAAACTTCTTTAAATTCCTTTTTAGGCAAAAGAGCAACTGTCAATCCGTTGGCCAAACGAGTTCGATAAACCATTTCTTTTACAGCTGGATAGTATTTTTCTTCAAAAACAACCTTTGTCATTCTATTCCTTCCATAAAGTAAATTGCTTGTAATTTCACATTACTAGCTACTCTACAAATAGCATCTTTGTCAACTTGCTCGAGTTTTGCAATCCAACCTTTAAAGTCTGCTGAAGATTTTCCAAGTAAGGCATTTTGATAAGCACGTTCAATCAATGAAAATTGATTATCTTGAGAAAGCAACAAAGACCGACGAATCATTTCCTTGGTCTGCTCTAGCTCAAGCTCTGTAAAATAACCTTTTTTTAAATCAAGCAGTTGATTATTCATCATTTTTCGAGCCTGATTCCGATTTTCTCGATCAATGCCAGCATACATCCTCAAGAATCCACTAAACAAATCGAGCTGACTTGAAATAGTATAAGCCAATCCAGCATTTTCACGGACATTTGTAAATAGTTTAGAGTGAGCAAATCCACCAAGTAAACCATTCATTACAATCATGGGTAAATATTGCTCATCACCATATTTAGAAGGACAATGATAACCTAATTCCAAAATAGATTGTCCCACATTTTTCCGAACCATACCTTCCTGCAGGATATTGGAATAAGGTTGACAATACTGAACCTTCACATCCCCTTCTCGACCTTTAAAGCCAAATGATTCTAATACATTTTGAATTTCAACCTCATTAAAATCACCTAGGAAAAAGAAATCTATTCGATTATTGGCCAAAAATTCTTGGAAACAAGAATAAGAACTCTGTGGAGTTTCAGCTAAAATACGATTTCGTAAATCACTATATTCCAATTGGAGACGTTCGTCATGAAAAAATATTTTGTCTAATTCTTTATGTGAAAAATAAAAAGAATCATCCATATCAACTGCTAAACTTGCTAGCAATTGTTTTTTCTCAATTTCAAATAAGGCTGGATCAAATCCATTATCAACTACTACGGGGGAAAAAAGAGTTTCTTTTAAAAGTTCCAAAACCTGAGAAGTTAGCACATTTTTCTTACTTAAAAACTCATCACGAACATAGTTAAATGTCAATTCTACAATATGACTTTGCCCTCTTCTGAAACAATTGGTTGACATATCTGTACCATATAGACTGGCCAAATGTTTTCTCAAATCTTGAGCAGTAGGATACATCTGATTAGCAGTCTCTAGCATACTCGCACTCAACATGCGACCTGCAATCGTATCAAGAGATAATGGAGCGGTAAAACGCACGGTGATTTTGTTCGTTTTAAACTTTTTTGATTGGATAAAATGTGTTGAAATTCCATGCACTAACTCCATGATTTACCTCCTTATATACAGACTTCTATTATATCACGAAAACCTGAAATTTTCTTGTTCTCTGTAACACTTTTGAAATAAAAATCGCTTACATTTCTCCCTGTTTCTCTCACTATTTTTAGGAAAATATGGTATAATACCAAAGATTGAGGTGAATTATGGAATACAAATTATTTGAAGAATTTATTACCCTCCAAGCACTACTCAAAGAACTTGGAATTACACATAGTGGAGGAGCTATCAAATCATTTCTCTCTGAACATTCTGTTTACTTTAATGGGGAATTAGAGAGTCGTCGTGGTAAAAAACTTCGTATTGGTGATAAAGTTGACATCCCTGACATGAATATTGACATCTTGTTGACACAACCTACGTCTGATGAGCAAGAGGAATACCAAGCTGATAAAGTTGAAAAAGAACGAATTGCTAAACTTGTTAAGGAGATGAATAAGGGTGTAAAAAAAGATAAATCAAAACCTACTTCATCACCCAAAAGCAAACAAGCTCCGCGATTCCCTGGTAGATAATCATGTGGCTACAACACCTATCTCTCAAGACTTTTCGTAACTACAAAGAGACGAAAATAGACTTTAATCCTAAATTAAATGTCTTTTTAGGACGCAATGCACAAGGTAAAACAAATATGTTAGAGGCTATCTATTTTTTAGCCTTAACACGTAGTCATCGAACTCGAACAGATAAAAATCTCATTCATTTTAATGAGGAACAACTTCACCTTTCAGGTCTTGTTCAGAAAAAAACTGGATCCATTCCTCTCGAAATCGAACTAACACAAAAAGGACGTGTGACAAAAGTGAATCACTTAAAACAGGCACGACTTTCAGATTACGTAGGACACATGAATGTTGTCTTATTTGCTCCTGAAGATTTACAACTAATTAAAGGAGCACCTTCAGTTCGACGAAAATTCATTGATATGGAGCTTGGACAAATTAAGCCAATCTATTTATCAGATTTAACCAATTATAACCATATTCTTAAGCAAAGAAATACCTATCTAAAATCAGCTCAAACAATAGATGAAACCTTCCTTTCAGTGTTGGATGATCAGCTAGTTGATTATGGATGTCGTGTAATGAATCACCGCTTAGATTTCATAAAAAAACTAGAATCATTTGGGCGTAAGAAACATTTTGAACTCTCTAATCAGATTGAAGAGTTGTCAATATCCTATCAATCTTCTGTCAATATAACTGACAAAGAAGACTTATCCGAATCTTTCAAAATTGCTTTAGAAAAAAGTAGATCCAGAGATTTATTTAAAAAGAATACTGGTGTCGGTCCTCATCGAGATGACATTTCTTTTTATATAAATGGGATGGATGCTAGTTTTGGAAGTCAAGGTCAACATCGCAGTCTCGTCCTCTCGATAAAATTAGCAGAAATCGAATTAATGGAAAGCGTTACTACAGAATCTCCAATATTACTGCTTGACGATGTCATGAGCGAACTTGACAACACTAGACAACTAAAATTATTAGAAACGATTTCTCATTCAATCCAAACTTTTATCACAACAACAAGCTTAGACCATCTTCAAAATCTGCCAGAAAATCTAAGTATCTTCACTATTCAGGATGGTAAAGTTTCTGTAAATTATAATTGACAACATTGTAAAAGAACTCCTATTTCCACGGGAGTTCTTTTCATTGTTTTTTACATAGAATAATTTGGTGCCTCATTAGTAATTTGTACGTCATGAGGGTGGCTTTCTTTCAAACCAGCACCAGACATTTCAATAAATTGAGCATTATCGTGTAGTTCTTTAAGGTTAGCTGCACCACAGTAACCCATACCAGAGCGAATACCTCCAATCATTTGGAAGACAATATCAGCTGCCGCACCTTTATAAGCAACACGACCTTCAATTCCTTCTGGAACAAGTTTGTTTGCTTCATTGATAGAACCTTGGAAGTAACGATCGCTTGAACCTTTCTTCATTGCTGCGATTGATCCCATACCACGGTAAGTCTTGAACTTACGCCCTTGGAAGATTTCAGTTTCACCTGGTGCTTCATCTGTTCCAGCAAACATAGATCCAAGCATAACTGCATTTCCACCTGCAGCAAGGGCTTTTACAATATCTCCAGAATACTTGATTCCACCGTCAGCAATGATCGTTTTACCATATTCACGCGCAACAGCTGCAGCATCATAGATAGCTGTTACTTGCGGAACACCAACACCAGCAATCACACGAGTTGTACAGATTGAACCTGGTCCAATCCCAACCTTGACAACGTCTACACCTGCTTCGTAAAGTGCGCGCGCTCCCTCAGCAGTAGCAATATTTCCAGCAATCAAAGTACGATCTGGGAAGTGAGCACGAATCTCAGCAATTTTACGCAAGACACCTGCAGAATGACCATGTGCAGTATCAATAACAATCGCATCCGCTCCTGCTTCAAAAAGAGCCTCTGCACGTTCAAATGTATCTGAAGTAACACCTACTGCACCTGCAACTAGAAGACGACCAAACTCATCTTTCGCCGCATTTGGAAACTCAATAACTTTTTCAATATCTTTGATAGTAATCAAACCAGAAAGGCGACCTTCTTCATCTACCAAAGGAAGTTTTTCAATACGGTGCTCTTGAAGAATGCTCTCAGCTGTTGCAAGATCTGTACCCACAGGAGCAATAACAAGATTTTCACTAGTCATATGATTTGAGATTGGTTGGTTATAGTCTGAAATAAAACGAAGATCTCGGTTTGTCAAAATACCAACTAATTTACGATTTTCAAGTGTTTCAACAACTGGAACACCACTGATGCGGTAACGTCCCATAAGCTCATCAGCTTCAGCAATTGTATGTTCAGGCGTCAAGAAGAACGGATCAATAATAACTCCATTTTCAGAACGTTTTACCTTGCGAACCTCGTCTGCTTGTTGAGCAATTGACATGTTTTTATGGATAACTCCGAGACCGCCTGCACGAGCAATAGCAATAGCCATTTGACTCTCTGTAACTGTGTCCATGGCAGCGGTAATAATTGGGATATTTAAAGTCAAATTATCTGCCAATTTAGTTGTTAAATCTGCATCGTTAGGCAACACATGACTTTCAGCTGGAATAAGCAATACATCATCAAAGGTAAAACCTTTTTTCAAAAATTTAGTGTCCCAATTAGACATTCGAAGTTTCCTCTTTTCTTTCTTTTTGAGCTTGACTCTTTTTATATTGTATCTATCATACCATTCTATAAAAATTTGTCAAATGTTACAGGGGTAAATAAAAAACTATCTTTTCTTTGAGATAGAAATGATAGTTTCTTGTAAAATAAATTTAGTTAAAGTACTGAAGTCCCATTGCCCCTTTAACCTCAGATAGGGTTTGACCTGCAACTTCACGCGCTCTTTCACTACCTTTTTGAAGCATATTATAAACTTCTCCCATATCCTTAGCAAATTCGATACGGCGCTCACGAATAGGACCAAGTTCACGTTCTAATATTTCAAGTAGATAACGCTTGGTCTTCACATCACCAAGACCACCTCGTTGATAATGTTCTTTCATTTCGGCAATTTCTTGAGCATCTTCTGGGCGACCAAAAACATCTAGATAATGGAAAACCATATTGCCTTCAATTTTACCTGGATCCTCAACGCGGATATGATCTGGATCTGTATACATACTCATTACTTTTTTACGCAAAGTATCCGCATCATCAGCTAAATAAATACCATTATTGAGTGATTTAGACATTTTAGCATTTCCATCTAAACCAGGTAAACGACCCGCTCTCTCATTTTCTGGATAAATACCTTCCGGTTCTACCAAGACATCACAGTTATATGCATTGTTAAAAGAACGAACAATTTCACGAGTTTGCTCAATCATTGGTTTCTGATCTGTCCCAACAGGAACATAATTAGCCTTAAAAGCTGTGATGTCAGCTGCTTGAGCTATTGGATAGACCAAGAATCCTGTCGGAATACTCTCTCCAAAGCCTTTCTGAGCAATTTCTGTCTTGACAGTTGGATTACGCTCCAAACGTGCTAATGACACCAAATTCATATAATACATAGACAACTCAGCTAATTCTGGAATTTGGCTTTGAATAAAGATAGTTGATTTACTTGGATCCAATCCAACTGCAAGGTAATCCAAAGCCACATTTCCGATAGACTCTACAATTGTTTGAGGGTCTTTAGCATGATCTGTCAAAGCTTGTTGGTCAGCTAAGAACACAAACATATCATACTTATCCTCTTCCTGTAATAATACTCGATTTTTGAGACTTCCA
This sequence comes from Streptococcus mitis, assembly GCF_026782895.1. GTDB lineage: Bacteria > Bacillota > Bacilli > Lactobacillales > Streptococcaceae > Streptococcus > Streptococcus mitis_CB. The sequence goes on along the minus strand of NZ_JAKUXJ010000002.1, from coordinate 27,641 downwards.
ACATAATGTCCAATATGCAATTTTCCTGTTGGACGGTCTCCTGTTAAAATAATGGGTTTAGTCATTTTGTTCTCCTTCGATATAGTCCCTTCAATTATAGCATTTTTTTAATGAAATAACCGTAATTTATCAAAATAAATCAGCCTTGCTATTTACGGATTCTTGTAAAGTATGCTGTAAATGTAATTTACACAAAATTGACAGATAAAAATTTGAATATTTCCGTATTTTCTAGTAGAATAAATATATTACACATATAGGAGAAAAACATTGCTTACAGTATCTGATGTTTCACTACGTTTTAGTGATCGCAAACTTTTTGATGATGTCAATATCAAATTTACAGAAGGAAATACTTACGGATTAATTGGTGCTAATGGTGCCGGAAAATCTACCTTTTTAAAAATTTTAGCTGGAGATATCGAACCTACTACTGGTCACATCTCTCTTGGTCCAGATGAACGTCTCTCTGTTCTTCGTCAAAATCACTTTGACTATGAAGACGAACGTGCCATTGATGTCGTTATCATGGGAAATGAAAAACTTTATAGCATCATGAAGGAGAAAGATGCCATCTACATGAAGGAAAATTTCTCAGATGAGGATGGAGTGCGTGCTGCCGAACTCGAAGGAGAGTTTGCCGAGCTTGGAGGTTGGGAAGCAGAAAGTGAAGCCTCTCAACTCCTTCAAAACCTAAACATTCCAGAAGAATTGCACTATCAAAACATGAGCGAATTGGCCAACGGTGAAAAAGTAAAAGTTCTCCTTGCCAAAGCACTTTTTGGTAAACCAGATGTGCTTCTATTGGACGAGCCTACCAACGGTTTGGACATCCAATCGATTACTTGGTTAGAAGACTTCTTGATTGACTTTGATAACACAGTTATCGTAGTATCCCACGACCGTCACTTCTTAAACAAAGTATGTACTCACATGGCCGACCTTGACTTTGGAAAAATCAAACTCTATGTCGGAAACTATGACTTCTGGAAGGAATCTTCTGAACTCGCTGCTAAATTGCTAGCAGACCGTAATGCCAAAGCAGAAGAAAAAATTAAACAATTGCAAGAGTTCGTTGCTCGTTTCTCTGCCAATGCTTCTAAATCAAGACAAGCAACATCACGTAAGAAAATGCTTGATAAGATTGAACTAGAAGAAATTGTTCCATCTAGTCGTAAATATCCATTTATCAACTTTAAAGCGGAGCGTGAGATTGGTAATGATCTCCTGACAGTAGAAAATCTAACTGTAAAGATTGATGGTGAGACTATTTTAGATAATATCAGCTTTATCTTGCGTCCAGGTGATAAGACAGCGCTTATTGGACAAAATGACATCCAAACGACTGCATTAATTCGTGCAATCATGGGGGACATTGACTACGAAGGAACTGTCAAGTGGGGAGTAACTACTAGCCGTTCTTACTTGCCAAAAGATAACTCGGCAGATTTTGCAGGAGGAGAGTCAATCCTTGACTGGTTGCGTCAATTCGCAAGTAAAGAAGAAGATGACAATACTTTCCTACGTGGCTTCCTCGGCCGTATGCTCTTCTCTGGAGATGAAGTTAACAAACCTGTAAATGTCTTGTCAGGGGGAGAAAAAGTGCGTGTTATGCTTTCAAAACTCATGCTCTTGAAATCAAATGTCCTTGTACTTGATGATCCAACGAATCACTTGGACTTGGAATCTATTTCAAGCTTGAATGATGGATTGAAAAACTTTAAAGAATCAATCATCTTTGCCAGCCATGACCACGAGTTTATTCAAACTCTAGCTAACCATATCATTGTCTTGTCTAAAAATGGCGTCATTGACCGTATCGATGAAACCTATGATGAATTCCTAGAGAATGCAGAAGTACAAGCAAAAGTTAAAGAACTTTGGAAAGACTAAATAAAACTTCAAAACTCAGTTGGGTTAACCAGCTGAGTTTTCTAACATTTTATGAGGTAACATGAAATTATTTTTTAAAACATATTGGACCTATTTTGTTTCTTCCATCATTCCCATAATTATTATGATAGGAGTATATCTATCTCAAGGTATCTACTGGAATAGCGATACATCTCCACTATTAGGAGATGGGTTTCATCAATACGTTATTTTTGATATAGCTCTAAGAAATATCCTACACGGAAATGGTAGTTTGTTCTACACCTTTACAAGTGGCCTCGGATTGAATTTCTATGCCCTATCTAGTTATTACTTGGGTAGTTTCCTTTCACCACTAGTTTACTTTTTTGATCTAACTAATATGCCAGATGCTGTCTATCTGACAACTCTCTTAAAATTTGGATTGATTGGACTGTCAACTTACTTTAGTTTAAATAAATTATTTCAATCGATTCCTAAGCCTTTAAAACTAGCTTTATCTACTTCCTATGCTCTGATGAGTTTCACTGTCAGTCAATTAGAGATAAAAACCTGGCTAGATGTTTTTATCTTGATTCCTTTAATTATAACTGGTTTACATCTACTGATAACTGAAAAGAAATTCCTATTGTACTTTACAAGTCTGTCAATCTTATTTATCCAAAACTATTATTTTGGCTATATGACAGCATTGTTTCTTATTTTCTGGTATCTCTGTCAAATTTCTTGGGACTTTAAAACCCGAAAATCATCTTTTCTTGATTTTGTTGTGACCTCCTTTTTAGCTGGTATGGCTAGTTTGATTCTGACTCTTCCTACTCTGTTTGATTTACAGACACATGGGGAAAAATTGACTGAAGTTACAAAGTTTAAAACTGAAAGTAGCTGGTATCTTGATCTATTTGCTAAGCAATTCATCGGTTCCTTTGATACAACAAAGTATGGGGCCATCCCAATGATTTTTGTTGGACTACTTCCCTTTATTTTGACCATTTTATTTTTTACGCTGAAATCTATTAAGTTTCACGTGAAACTTATCTATGCAATTTTCTTTGCATTTCTAATTGCCAGCTTTTATATTGAAGTTCTTGATTTATTTTGGCAAGGCATGCATACTCCAAACATGTTTTTACATCGCTATGCTTGGATTTTCTCTACCTTGTTAATTTACACAGCAGCGGAAGTCTTAAAGCGTCTGAAAGAACTCAAAGTCTGGAATTTTTTAGTTTCGCTTTTTATTATAGTAACAGGATTTTTAGCTACCATCTATCTAAAATCACATTATTCTTTTTTAACAGATTTGAATATTCTGCTTACTCTTGAATTTTTGGTTGTCTATTCGCTTTTACTCCTTGCAGTTATCAAAAAGTTTATATCTGTGAATCTGTTTACCATTCTAATCTCTTTATTGATAATAGTTGAAATAAGTTTAAATGCTTCATCTCAAATGGACGGAATTGCTAAAGAATGGGGCTTTGCTTCTCGAAGTGCTTATAGTCGAGATATCCCAGCTATGGAATCTTTCTCAACATATATTGGGAATCAATTTACTCGTACTGAGAAACTAGAGACTCAGACAGGAAATGACAGTATGAAATTCAGCTACAATGGAATCTCTCAATTTTCATCTGTTCGAAACCGTTCAGCAAGCTCTACTTTAGATAAACTTGGGTTTAAATCCTCTGGGACAAATCTCAATCTCCGTTATGCCAATAATAGTATTTTGGCTGATAGTTTATTTGGAATCCAGTACAATATCTCGGGAAACCCCATTGATAAGTATGGTTTCCAAGATGTATATCAAAAAGATAATCTTACCCTATATGAAAATCAATTCTCTCTTCCGATTGCATTTGCTAGTCAATCTGTTTACAATGATGTCAAGTTCAATGAACATACTTTAGATAATCAAGCCTTGTTTTTAAATCAACTTGCTAACGTCAATTTTGATTATTTTTCTCCAATCCCTTATGAAAAAACAGAAAATACTAATGATTTGATTAGTGTCACAAGTTCTTCAAATGAGGATGTAGCAATCCAGTATCAAATTGAAGTTCCAGAAAACAGCCAAGTTTATCTTTCTTTCACAAACATTCACTTTTCTAATGATAAACAAAAGAAGGTTGACATCCTTGTAAATGATGCAAAAAAAATTTTTACAACTGATAATGTTTTTTCCTTCTTTAATCTAGGATATACTAAAGAGAAAAAAACTTTCAATATTCATGTTAGTTTCCCTGGAAATTCACAAGTATCATTTGAATCTCCTACTTTCTACCGTTTAGATATCCAAACTTTAACTGAGGCAATTCAAAAAATTAAAGAACAACCAGTAACGGTATCAACTTCTAAAAACAAGGTTTTTGCTACATATGATGTCCAACAAGATACGTCTATTTTCTTCACCATTCCTTATGACAAAGGTTGGTCTGCCTACCAAGATGGTAAGAAAATAGAAATTAAACAAGCTCAAACTGGATTTATGAAAGTTGACGTTCCTAAGGGGAAAGGAACGATTACACTTTCCTTCATTCCTAATGGTTTTATTACTGGAGCAATCTCTTCCTTTACTTCTCTCTTACTATTTGGAATCTATAATCACAGACGAAAGTCATCTAAGGCATAAAAAAATCGACCAGTTAATCGGTCGATTTTTTTAATCTTCTTCCATTTTCTTAGGTTGATAGGCTAGCATACCTAAACCAATAAATAGGGCCAATATCACAACAAGGAAAATGACTTGATGATGAATATTTCCTGTCATAGAGATTGTTTGTCGTAATCCCGAAACTGAATAACTCATTGGTAACCAAGGATTGATGGCTCTAAAGAAATCATTTGTCAAAGCAAGTGGGTAAGTACCTGCACTTGATGCCAACTGTAATAAAAGCAAGATAAGAGAGAAGAAAGCTCCTATACGGCTATTCCATGTTGTCAAAGCAGTCACCATAGACATGAATACTAAACTTGTTAGGATAATGAGAATAAATGTTCTCATCTCATGATTAGCAGTTAAACCAATAAGATGAACTCCTCCATATACCAAAATTCCTGCTAAAATAGCTATAATACCATTTATTTCAGCTCGAGATTTCAACCAAGCCCAGCGGCTCTCCAGATGACGTCCTGAAGGCAACTTCGCAAAGATCATATTCGTTGATATTGCTGCAACAAAGAGAGCAACTGATATCATATAAGGAGCCATTGCAACTCCATTTACAGGAACTTGATCATTGTCTGTTTTAGAAAGACTGAGAGGATTTGATAAAATCTCTGCATTTTTAGATTCCGTAGATGCTGATTTGAGTTGATCACTAGCATTACTTAATCCTTGTCCTAAAGAAGCAACTCCTGTCTGTAAACCTTCCAAGCCAGAAGTTAACTTTGTTCCACCTTCTGCTAGTTTCCCAGCCCCATCTGCCAATTTATTAGCTCCACTTTCTAATTGAGAAGCACCTGAAATTAACTGACTGGATTTGTCAGCTAGTTGGCTAGAGCCTGACTGCAATTTATCAACTCCTGCTATCAATTCTTGACTCTTTTGATTCAATTGGTTAGAGCCAGTTGATAATTTTTCAATACCAGACACTAATTCTGGAGTTTTTTCAACTAATTGACCAACTCCTGTTGTCAAGTTAGAAGATTTTTGTGTCAAGGTAGTTGAGCCTGAAACTAATTGATCCAAACTACCTGTCAAGGTGGAATTCTTTTCACTTAGTTGACTTGCGCCTTGAGAAACTTTATCAACACCAACAGTATATGCATTTACCCCCGATGTAATCGACTGACTAGCAGGAACTAATTTACTCGTTACTGCTCCCTGTATTTCTGTTAATCCACTTGATAATCCTGTCAAAGAAGTAGAAGCAAGCGGTAATACTTGATTAGCTTGATTTTTTAAAGTCGAAAGATTAGAAGACTGATTTTGTAAGTTTTCCAAACTTCCCTGTAAACCTTGAGCTAAAGCTACAATTGACTGTGCTGATTGAATACTATCAGTCGAATTTTGAGATACAGAAGCACTTATTTCAGCTTGTTGCTCACTTGTCAAAGATTGATAAGCTGCTGTCGATTGAATATTGGCTAATGTAGTCGCTTTATCAGACTGAGCACTTGCTAACATTTGATTAGAAAGAGATACTATACTTGATAAAACAGAATCTAATTTTTTTGTATCTCCAACATCAATATTTTGAATGGCTTGATTTAACTGATTCAGACCAGAAGATAATTGATTAATTTGATCTTTTTGCTCAGACGAAGCATCTAACTTGCTAGAAAGTTGTTGAATCCCTTCACTTAATTGCTCCACCCCCATTCGAAGTGTAGCTGATTGATTAGATAACTGATTAGCACCTGTTGCAAGACTTCCCACTCCATTCGTGTAGGCACTAACACCAGATGAAAATTGATTAAGACCAGCATTAAGCTTAGAAACACCGTCAGTATAGGACTCTACACCAGTATATAACTGATTGATTCCCCTTACTAATTCAGGACTTTTAGAAGATAATTGACCTAATCCGCTATCTAATTGACTCACTGCACCAGTATATGTAACTAAACCACTATTAAAATTCCCTAAGCCAAGATGAAGTTGTTCAACACCAGAGACATAAGAGGATAATCCTTTAGTAAACTGCTCCGTTCCATTTGAAAATGTTAAACTTGAATCTGCTAAAGAGTTTAGGTTAGTAGTTAATGTTTGACTTCCTGCCACTAACTGATTCGCTCCATCAGTTAATTTTTCACTACCAGAAACTGCTTGACTCATACCATCCTTTAAATCGACAATTTTGTTGAATAAAACTTTAGTATATGTCTCGGTTACATTGGTAGAAACACTCTGCTTTAATTGTGTCATTGCAGAATCACTCATCTTACTTGCAATAAAGCTATGACCACTTGAAGTCTGATAATCGATTTGCATTTGCTCTGGATGATCCGTTAAAATAGAAGCTGCTTTTTCAGACAAGTCACTTGGCAAAGTGACTACCATATAGTAATCGCCATTTTCTAAACCCTTCTTACCTTCTTCTTCACTGACAAAATGAAAATCCAAGGTTTTATTTTCTTTTAAATTGGACACCATGTCTTTTCCTATAGACATACTATTACCATTATAGGAGGCTTCTTTATCATTATTGACAACTGCCACAGGTAAGTCAGACAATTGCCCATATGGATCCCACATTGATGACAAAAATATGATATTGTACAGAGCGGGAATAAGAGAAATCCCTATCATGACAATAATAAAGGTTGGTTTTTTTAAAATTGCTTTCCATTCTTTAAACATAGCTTCTCCTTTTTAAACATATTGTCTAAAATTTTGATATAATAGATTATACAATAAAAAATCTAAATTACAAGATAAAAAATCCATTTTTAGACATATAGTCTAATTTGTTTACGAGGAGGAAGTATGCAAGAAAGTAATAAACGATTAAAAACAAAGCGAACTATTGAAAATGCTATGGTACAATTACTCATGGAACAGCCATTTGATCAAATTTCTACTGTCAAGCTAGCAGAAAAAGCTGGAATTAGTCGTTCCAGCTTCTATACTCACTATAAGGATAAGTATGATATGATTGAGCATTATCAAAGCAAGCTATTCCATACATTTGAATATATTTTTCAAAAACATGCTCATCACAAAAGAGATGCTATTTTAGAAGTATTTGAATATCTAGAGTCAGAACCACTTCTGGCTGCCCTTCTTTCTGAAAACGGGACCAAAGAAATCCAAAATTTCTTACGAAATAAACTTCATATCATGCTCAGTACAGATTTACAAAAGCGTTTTATGCAACTAAATCTCAATACCACTGAGTTAGAATACAGTAGCATCTATCTAACTCACGCACTTTTTGGTGTCTGCCAAACTTGGATTGCACATGGAAAAAAAGAAAGTCCTCAAGAAATAACAGACTTCCTTATGAAAATGCTTGGTGATACAAATTGATACAAAAAAGGGAACAACACTATGTTCCCTTTTATCTATACTCCGCCAGTAGGACTCGAACCTACGACATCATGATTAACAGTCATGCGCTACTACCAACTGAGCTATGGCGGATAAAATAGTCCGTACGGGATTCGAACCCGTGTTACCGCCGTGAAAAGGCGGTGTCTTAACCCCTTGACCAACGGACCTTCTATCTGTAGCAGATATAACCATTATATCAATTTCTTGCTAATTGTCAATTACTTTTGAGATTTTTTCTCTAGAATATCTTTTAATTTTCTAATTTTTAATCTTGAAATAGGACAACGATGATCTTCATAGAAAACAATTTCTAAGTTTTTTCGATCAATTTCTCTGATATTCCCTATATTTACCAAAAATGACTTGTGAGGAGAATAAAATCGCTGAGTATGTTTGTCCTTTTCCTGAATATCTGTCATGGTACCGTAAAACTCTTTGGCAAAATTCTTACCAATAATGCGTAATTTATGAGAGACACCTGTCGTTTCAATATACAAAATATCATGGTAAGGGATTTTTAAATCATTTCCCTTGTAATTGTAGTCAAAATAATCTACCACATCTTCATTTTCAAGTAACATACTCTTCGTGTAGAAGATATTCTGCTCAATTCTCTTCTTAAATAACTCATCATTGATATCCTTATCAACAAAATCTAAGGCTGATACCTGATATTTATAGGTTAGAGTCGCAAACTCTGATCGACTGGTGATAAAGACGATAATAGCGTAAGGATTGTAATGACGAATGAGCTGAGCCACTTCAAATCCCTTTTTCTCAATTCCATGAATATCAATATCTAGAAAATAAAGCTGGTTTACTTCATCATTTTCGATATATTCCTTAAACTCACGAACTTTTCCCGTTGTCTTGTATGATATTGGAATATTCGATTCTTTCGAAATTTCATCCAATATTCTCTCTAGTCTCACTTGATGTTCAATAACATCTTCTAAAATTAAAACTTTCATTCAAATTCCCTCTTAAATCTAATGATTTGTCTAAATGTACTGCCTTCCATCTCTGTTTCTAAAATAATGTTGTTGTACTTATCCAGTAGTTCTTTCACATTATTTAATCCTACTCCGCGATTTCTTCCCTTAGTAGAGAATCCTAAAGCAAATAGATCTCCTGAAGGAGTCATCGTCATTTTACATGAATTCTGAATCACAATCACTGTTTCAGTTTCCATCTTAATAACTGCTACTTCCATCTGCTTTTTATAACTATCAGCCGATCCTTCGACAGCATTGTTCAATAAAACACTCATAATACGAACTAAATCCAGAAGGTCTATTGGTAGTCTAGTAATTATATCTTTTACTTCCAGTGTAAACTCTACACCGTTATTTCGAGCATAGACAATTGACTGAGCAACCAAACTTCGTAAAGCTGAATCTTCTATGTTGTTCAAATCAAAGTAAGTGTACTTATCTGAGCGCAGTTTGTGATTGGCTTTAACCAAAACTTCGTTGTAAACTCTGTCAATTTCCTGTAAATTACCACTGTCAATTGCCATCTGCATACTGACAAGCATCCCAGCATAATCATGTCGAAAACCACGAATTTCATTATACAAACCGACAATTTCATCTGTGTAGTTTTGTAAATGTTTCTGTTCAAATTTCTTCTGCTTCAAAGCAATCTCTTTCTCCATTTGATCTTTATGTGAATTCATTGCAAAAAAGGTTAAAAGGAGAGAAATAAAGACGATAGATGATAAAATACTTCCAAAACTATTCAAATGTTTAATCGTACTTACCATATCTGAAACGAAAGATACAATATGGAGCAGTAGCAAAGCAAAAAATACTTTTGTCAAGAAAGGATAGAGGTAGTCTTTATCAAAATAGTTTAGATCCAAATGGAAATAATGAATGATTTTTAAGATAACGACATAAGTCAACACCGTTACAAGGAAAAAGAATGGTTCATAATATTGTAAAACAAAATTGTCTCCTGTTAGAGAGGATAAAGTTACGGACAAAAAGTTATGAGTGCTCTCATATAAAAGAGATAGTAGTAAACTTAGGAATAGTCCTCTATCCCTCTCATACTGTTTAATCCATCGAAAATAGGAATATAATACCAAAGGAAATAAAAATTTTACAATCCCTAAGTCATCTAAATGTAGAAGATATGATGGAAAATCAAGTACTATTTCTGTTAGTAATATATAAGCACTAAAAACGTATAGTTCTTTTCTATTTATTTGACCTTTACAAATTAAACGGTAACTGTGACTAATAATTAAAAAATAAACAATAACTAACCCAACTCCAAATAAATTCATTACTCTTTCCCCTTATTTCATTACTTTTTTCGTGGGAAAATAAAATCAAAGCGGATTTTTGGAAGTCTACTTTCCCCACCTTGAATCTCCTGCAAGTCTTTTTCCTTCAAGGCTACAAACTGTTCCAATTTAACTGTGTTTTTCATAATAAAATCTCCTTAAATGTTTTTTTCTTGTAAGCTAACTTACAAAAACTATTATACAAAATGGAATTTCGTTTTAGATAAAATTCTCTCAACTGTCATTTTTTTCTCCCCAAGTGTACTTTTTTAAGAAAAAAGCCGGGAAAATTCCCAGCTTTGCTACTATATTGATCCCAGCAGGATTCGAACCTGCGACCGTTCGCTTAGAAGGCGAATGCTCTATCCAGCTGAGCTATGAGACCTAATATAGCTATTCTACCAAAAATTCAATTGAAAGTCAATTTTCTATTTATGATAGGGCGAGCCCTGCTGTATTGTAAAAGCCCGATAGATTTGTTCAACAAGGACTAGTCTCATTAACTGATGGGGCAAGGTTAAACGGCCAAAACTAACAGAGAGATTGGCTCTCTTTTTTACATCCTGTGCTAATCCCAGACTCCCTCCAATAATAAATGTAAGAGTAGAAAATCCTTTTATAGAAGCTTCTTCTAGCTGCTTACTAAATTCTTCTGAGGAGAAAGTTCTCCCTTCGATAGCCAACACAATCACGAAATCACGGTCACCAACTTTTGATAAAATTCTCTGACCTTCTATTCCTAAAATCTTTTGATTTTCTGATTCACTGGCCCTATCTGGTGTTTTTTCATCTGCTAGCTCAATCATTTCAAGCTTAGCAAATCGAGAAATTCGTTTTAAATACTCTGCAATACCATCTTTCAAATACTTTTCTTTCAGTTTCCCAACTGTTACAACTTTAATTTTCATGACTCTATTCTAACATATTCTCTATTTTTTCACATCTTATTCACAAAATAAAAGGTTAATTTTAGCCGAGAAAACCACAGATTTTTAAAAGTTATCCACAATCTGTGAAAAACTTTTATTTTTAAGTTATAATTAAGCTAGTCAGTTTATACTTTCAGTAATTTCAAACATATGGAGGCAAATATGAAACATCTAAAAACATTTTACAAAAAATGGTTTCAATTATTAGTCGTTATCGTCATTAGCTTTATTAGTGGAGCCTTGGGTAGCTTTTCAATAAACCAACTAACTCAGAAAAGTACTGTAAGTAACTCCAACAACAATAGTACTATTACACAGACTGCCTATAAGAACGAAAATTCAACAACACAGGCTGTTAACAAAGTAAAAGATGCTGTTGTTTCTGTTATTACTTATTCGGCAAACAGACAAAATAGCGTATTTGGTAATGATGATACTGACACAGATTCTCAGCAAATCTCTAGTGAAGGATCTGGGGTTATTTATAAAAAGAATGACAAAGAAGCTTACATCGTCACCAACAATCACGTTATAAATGGTGCCAGCAAAGTAGATATTCGTTTGTCAGATGGGACTAAAGTACCTGGAGAAATTGTCGGAGCTGATACTTTCTCTGATATTGCTGTCGTCAAAATCTCTTCAGAAAAAGTGACAACAGTAGCTGAGTTTGGTGATTCTAGTCAGTTAACCGTAGGAGAAACTGCTATTGCCATCGGTAGCCCGTTAGGTTCTGAATATGCTAATACTGTCACTCAAGGTATCGTATCTAGTCTCAATCGAAATGTGTCTTTAAAATCTGAAGATGGACAAGCCATTTCTACAAAAGCTATCCAAACTGATACTGCTATTAACCCAGGTAACTCTGGTGGACCACTTATCAATATTCAAGGGCAAGTTATCGGAATTACCTCAAGTAAAATTGCAACAAATGGAGGAACGTCTGTAGAAGGACTTGGGTTCGCAATTCCTGCAAATGATGCTATCAATATTATTGAACAGTTAGAAAAGAACGGAAAAGTGACTCGTCCAGCTTTGGGTATCCAAATGGTCAATCTCTCAAATATTAATACAAGTGATATTAGAAGACTAAATATTCCAAGCAGTGTAACATCTGGTGTAGTTGTTCGTTCTGTGCAGAGCAACATGCCTGCCAATGGTCACCTTGAAAAATACGATGTTATTACAAAAGTAGATGACAAAGAGATTGCTTCATCAACAGACTTACAAAGTGCTCTTTACAATCATTCTATCGGAGACACCATTAAGATAACTTACTATCGTAACGGTAAAGAAGAAACTACATCTATTAAACTTGACAAGAGTTCAGGTGATTTAGAATCTTAATTGACATCTATGTAAAGAAAGCTTTACATAAGAGAAAAGATGTGTTAGTGTAGAATCATGGAAAAATTTGAAATGATTTCTATCACGGATATACAAAAAAATCCCTATCAACCCCGAAAAGAATTTGATAGAGAAAAACTAGATGAACTAGCACAGTCTATTAAAGAAAATGGTGTCATTCAACCGATTATTGTTCGTCAATCTCCTGTAATTGGTTACGAAATCCTTGCAGGAGAGAGACGCTATCGGGCTTCACTTTTAGCTGGTCTAACGTCTATCCCAGCTGTTGTTAAACAGCTTTCAGACCAAGAGATGATGGTCCAGTCCATCATTGAAAATTTACAGAGAGAAAATTTAAATCCAATAGAAGAAGCACGCGCCTATGAATCTCTCATAGAGAAAGGATTTACCCATGCTGAAATTGCAGATAAAATGGGGAAGTCTCGTCCTTATATCAGCAACTCCATTCGTTTGCTTTCCTTGCCAGAACAGATCCTCTTAGAAGTAGAAAACGGCAAACTATCACAAGCTCATGCGCGGTCTCTAGTTGGCTTGAATAAGGAACAACAAGACTATTTCTTTCAACGAATCATAGGGGAAGACATTTCTGTAAGAAAATTAGAAGCTCTTCTGACAGAGAAAAAACAAAAGAAACTGCAAAAAAATGATCATTTCATACAAAATGAAGAAGAACAGTTAAAAAAACTACTCGGATTAGATGTAGAAATCAAACTGTCTAAAAAAGACAGTGGAAAAATCATTATTTCTTTTTCAAATCAAGAAGAATACAGTAGAATTATCAACAGCCTGAAATAAGGCTGTTCTTTTATTTTTTTATCTCACAAGGTTATCCACTATTTTTTTCAGTAAAAAGCTTAATAAATCAATAATTTCTGATTTTATCCCCAACCTGTGGATAAAACTTGATAACATTGTGGATTATTTTTCACAGCTTGTGGAAAATTCTTACTATCTATGGTAAAATAAGTCTAGCATTAAACTTTTAAATAGTAAAGGAGGAGAAAGGATTGAAAGAAAAACAATTTTGGAATCGTATATTAGAATTTGCTCAAGAAAGACTGACTCGATCCATGTATGATTTCTATGCTATTCAAGCTGAACTCATAAAGGTAGAGGAAAATGTTGCCACTATATTTTTACCACGATCTGAAATGGAAATGGTCTGGGAAAAACAACTAAAAGATATTATTGTAGTTGCTGGATTTGAAATTTATGACGCTGAAATAACTCCCCACTATATTTTCATCAAACCTCAAGATACTACTGTCTCACAAGTTGAAGAAGCTCCAAATTCAACTCTTTATGACTATAGTCCAAAGTTAGCATCTATTCCTTATTCGGATACTGGATTAAAAGAAAAGTATACCTTTGATAATTTTATTCAAGGGGATGGAAATGTTTGGGCAGTATCAGCAGCTTTGGCTGTCTCTGAAGATTTGGCCTTAACCTATAATCCTCTTTTTATCTATGGAGGACCTGGGCTTGGTAAGACTCACTTACTCAATGCAATTGGGAATGAGATTTTGAGAAATATTCCTGATGCGCGTGTGAAGTACATCCCTGCTGAAAGCTTTATCAACGACTTTCTTGAACACCTGAGACTAGGTGAAATGGAAAAATTCAAAAAAACTTACCGTAGCCTTGATCTCTTGTTAATTGATGATATCCAATCGCTGAGTGGAAAAAAAGTTGCAACTCAAGAAGAATTCTTCAATACTTTCAACGTTCTTCATAGCAATCAAAAACAAATCGTTCTGACTAGTGATCGTAGTCCTAAACACTTAGAGGGCCTTGAAGAAAGACTTGTCACGCGCTTTAGCTGGGGGTTGACGCAAAACATCACACCACCTGACTTTGAGACACGTATTGCCATTTTACAAAGCAAAACAGAACATTTGGACTACAATTTCCAAAGTGATACCCTAGAATACCTAGCTGGCCAATTTGATTCAAACGTTCGAGAACTTGAAGGAGCCATCAACGACATCACTTTAATCGCCAGAGTGAAGAAGATTAAGGATATCAGTATCGATATCGCTGCAGAAGCTATTAGAGCTCGAAAACAAGATGTTAGCCAAATCCTCGTCATTCCAATTGATAAAATCCAAACTGAAGTAGGGAACTTCTATGGTGTTAGTGTCAAAGAAATGAAGGGAAGCAGACGCCTTCAAAATATTGTGTTAGCCCGTCAAGTAGCCATGTATTTATCTAGAGAATTAACAGATAATAGTCTTCCAAAAATTGGGAAGGAGTTTGGAGGAAAAGATCATACAACAGTCATTCATGCCCATGCAAAAATTAAATCTTTGATTGATGAAGACGATAATTTACGTTTAGAAATTGAATCAATCAAAAAGAAAATAAAATAACTTGTGGATAACTTTCGTTTTTTTATCTTTTTTATCCACATTTTTTAAACAAGCCAAAAAACTTGATATGACTTATTTCAAGTCTGTTTTCCACAGATTTCACAGACTCTATTATTACTATTATCCTTCTAATACTAAAAATAAATAAAGGAGAATCCATGATTCATTTTTCAATTAATAAAAATTTATTTCTACAAGCCTTAAATACAACCAAAAGAGCTATTAGTTCTAAAAATGCTATTCCTATTTTATCAACTGTCAAAATTGACGTAACCAATGAAGGGGTTACTTTAATTGGTTCAAATGGTCAAATTTCAATTGAAAATTTTATTTCTCAAAAAAATGAAGATGCTGGTTTGTTAATTACTTCTCTAGGTTCAATCCTTCTTGAAGCTTCTTTCTTCATCAATGTGGTATCTAGTCTACCTGATGTGACTCTTGATTTTAAAGAAATTGAACAAAATCAAATTGTTTTAAACAGCGGCAAATCAGAAATTACCCTAAAAGGAAAAGATAGCGAACAATATCCACGAATTCAAGAAATTTCAGCAAGCACTCCTTTGGTTCTTGAAACAAAATTACTCAAGAAAATTATCAATGAAACAGCTTTTGCGGCAAGTACACAAGAGAGTCGTCCAATTTTAACAGGTGTTCATTTTGTATTGAGCCAACACAAGGAGCTAAAAACAGTAGCTACAGACTCTCATCGTCTAAGCCAGAAAAAATTAACGCTTGAGAAAAATAGTGATGATTTTGATGTTGTAATTCCGAGCCGTTCTCTACGCGAATTTTCAGCAGTATTTACAGATGATATTGAAACTGTAGAGATTTTCTTTGCCAATAACCAAATCCTCTTTAGAAGCGAAAATATTAGCTTCTATACTCGTCTCCTAGAAGGAAACTATCCTGACACAGATCGTTTGATTCCAACAGACTTTAACACTACAATTACTTTTGATGTGGTAAACTTACGTCAGTCAATGGAGCGTGCTCGTCTTTTATCAAGTGCGACTCAAAATGGTACTGTGAAACTTGAAATTAAAGATGGGGTTGTTAGCGCCCATGTTCACTCTCCAGAAGTTGGTAAAGTAAACGAAGAAATCGATACTGATCAGGTTACTGGTGAAGATTTGACCATTAGTTTCAACCCAACTTACTTGATTGATTCACTCAAGGCTTTAAATAGCGAAAAGGTGACCATTAGCTTTATCTCAGCTGTTCGTCCATTTACTCTTGTGCCAGCAGATACTGACGAGGACTTCATGCAACTTATCACCCCAGTTCGTACAAATTAAGTGAAAGAGGTTGAGCCTGGCTCGCCTCTTTTATGATATAATCGAAAAAGAAAAGGAGAGTAGTATGTATCAAGTTGGAAATTTTGTTGAAATGAAAAAACCACATGCTTGCACAATCAAGTCAACAGGAAAAAAAGCTAATCGTTGGGAAATTACACGTGTAGGAGCAGATATCAAAATCAAATGTAGCAATTGTGACCATGTTGTCATGATGGGACGCTATGATTTTGATCGAAAAATGAATAAAATTATTGACTGAAAACCCTTAGTTAGAGGGTTAGCAAGTTTTCCCTTTTTGTGTTATAATATTAGGGATTGAAATGAAAACGGAGAATGAGAAAATATGGCTTTAACAGCAGGTATCGTTGGTTTGCCAAACGTTGGTAAATCAACACTATTTAATGCAATTACAAAAGCAGGAGCAGAGGCAGCAAATTACCCATTTGCGACGATTGATCCAAATGTTGGAATGGTAGAAGTTCCAGATGAACGCCTACAAAAACTAACTGAAATGATTACTCCTAAAAAGACAGTTCCAACAACATTTGAATTTACAGATATCGCAGGGATTGTAAAAGGAGCTTCAAAAGGAGAAGGGCTAGGGAATAAATTCTTGGCTAATATCCGTGAAGTAGATGCGATTGTTCATGTAGTTCGTGCTTTTGATGATGAAAATGTGATGCGCGAGCAAGGACGTGAAGACGCCTTTGTGGATCCACTGGCAGATATTGATACTATTAACCTAGAGTTGATTCTTGCTGACTTAGAATCAGTTAATAAGCGCTATATGCGTGTAGAAAAGATGGCACGTACGCAAAAAGATAAAGAATCAGTAGCAGAATTTAATGTTCTTCAAAAGATTAAACCTGTTCTTGAAGATGGAAAATCAGCTCGAACTATTGAATTTACAGATGAGGAACAAAAGGTTGTCAAAGGTCTCTTCCTGTTAACGACTAAACCAGTGCTCTATGTTGCTAATGTGGACGAGGATGTGGTTTCAGAACCTGACTCTATCGACTATGTTAAACAAATTCGTGAATTCGCAGCGACAGAAAATGCTGAAGTAGTCGTTATTTCTGCGCGTGCTGAGGAAGAAATTTCTGAGTTAGACGAAGAAGACAAGCAAGAGTTTCTTGAAGCACTTGGGTTGACAGAATCAGGCGTTGACAAGTTGACTCGTGCAGCTTACCACTTGCTTGGACTGGGAACTTACTTCACAGCTGGCGAAAAAGAAGTTCGCGCTTGGACCTTCAAACGTGGTATGAAGGCTCCTCAAGCAGCTGGTATTATCCACTCAGATTTTGAAAAAGGATTTATTCGTGCGGTAACCATGTCATATGAGGATCTAGTGAAATACGGATCCGAAAAGGCTGTAAAAGAAGCTGGACGCTTGCGTGAAGAAGGAAAAGAATATATCGTTCAAGATGGCGATATTATGGAATTCCGCTTTAATGTCTAAAAATTTAATAAATAGTGTCAATTAGGTTGGAAAAAAAATTCCAACCCTTTTGGCTTTTGAAAGGAAAAATAAATGACCAAATTACTTGTAGGATTAGGAAATCCAGGAGATAAATATTTTGAGACCAAACACAATGTTGGTTTTATGTTGATTGACCAACTAGCGAAAAAACAGAATGTCACATTTACACACGATAAGATATTTCAAGCTGACCTAGCATCCTTTTTCCTAAATGGAGAAAAAATTTATCTTGTCAAACCAACGACATTTATGAATGAAAGTGGAAAAGCGGTTCATGCTTTATTGACTTACTATGGTTTGGATATTGAAGATTTACTCATCATTTATGATGATCTTGACATGGAAGTTGGAAAGATTCGTTTAAGAGCAAAGGGATCCGCAGGTGGTCATAATGGTATCAAGTCTATTATTCAACATATTGGAACCCAAACCTTTAATCGTGTTAAGATTGGAATCGGAAGACCTAAAAATGGAATGTCAGTTGTTAACCATGTTTTGAGTACCTTTGACAAGGATGATTATATTGGTATTTTACAGTCTATTGACAAAGTTGACGATTCTGTAAACTACTATTTACAAGAGAAAAATTTTGAGAAAACAATGCAGAGGTATAACGGATAAATGTTAACCTTATTAGATTTATTCTCAGAAAATAATCAGATAAAAAAATGGCATCGAAATCTGACAGATAAGAAAAGACAATTAATGTTAGGCTTGTCAACTTCTACAAAAGCTTTAGCAATTGCTAGTAGTTTGAGACAGGAAGATAAGATTGTGTTATTGACGTCAACTTATGGAGAAGCAGAAGGACTTGTTAGTGATCTTATATCTGTCTTGGGTGAGGAACTTGTCTATCCATTTTTAGTAGATGACTCCCCTATGGTCGAGTTTTTGATGTCTTCACAAGAAAAAATCATTTCACGGGTTGAAGCCTTGCGTTTTTTGACTGATTCATCTAAGAAAGGGATTTTAGTTTGTAATATCGCAGCAAGTCGATTGATTTTACCGTCTCCCAATATATTCAAAGATAGTATTGTAAAAATAACAGTTGGTGAAGAATATGATCAACACACGTTTATCCATCAGTTAAAGGAAATAGGTTATCGCAAAGTTACGCAAGTACAAACTCAAGGTGAGTTTAGTATTCGAGGAGATATTTTAGATATTTTTGAGATGTCTCAGTTAGAACCTTTCCGAATCGAGTTTTTTGGTGATGAAGTAGATGGAATTCGGACTTTTGAAGTCGAAACACAATTATCAAAAGAAAATCAAACAGAACTCACTATCTTTCCAGCAAGTGATATACTTTTGAGGGAAAAGGACTATCTACGAGGGCAGTCAGCTTTAGAAAAGCAAATTTCAAAGACCTTATCACCAATTTTAAAATCATACTTGGAAGAGATTTTGTCAAGTTTTCATCAAAAACAAGTACATTCAGATAGTCGAAAGTTTTTATCTTTATGTTACGATAAAACATGGACTATATTTGATTATATTGAAAAAGATACACCAGTGTTTTTTGATGATTATCAAAAATTAATGAATCAGTATGAAGTCTTTGAAAGAGAATTAGCACAATACTTTACAGAAGAATTACAGAACAGTAAAGCATTTTCTGAGATGCAGTATTTTGCTGATACAGAGCAAATCTATAAAAAACAGAGTCCGGTTACCTTTTTCTCTAATCTGCAAAAGGGGTTAGGAAATCTCAAGTTTGACCAAATTTATCAATTTAATCAATATCCTATGCAGGAGTTTTTCAATCAATTTTCTTTTCTAAAAGAAGAAATTGAGCGATACAAAAAAATGGATTATACTATTATCCTGCAGTCTAGCAACTCAATGGGAAGTAAAACATTGGAGGATGTTTTAGAGGAATACCAGATTAAATTGGATTCCAGAGATAAGTCAAGTGTTTGTAAAGAATCTGTAAACTTAATCGAGGGTAATCTCAGACATGGTTTTCATTTTGTAGATGAAAAGGTTTTATTGATAACTGAACATGAGATTTTTCAAAAGAAATTAAAACGTCGTTTTCGAAGACAACATGTTTCAAACGCAGAGAGATTAAAAGATTACAATGAACTTGAAAAAGGAGATTACGTTGTTCACCATATCCATGGAATTGGTCAATATCTAGGGATTGAAACAATTGAAATCAAAGGGATTCACCGTGATTATGTTAGTGTTCAATACCAAAACGGGGATCAAATCTCTATCCCAGTGGAACAAATTCATCTACTTTCCAAATACGTTTCAAGTGACGGTAAAGCACCTAAACTCAATAAATTAAATGATGGTCATTTCAAAAAAGCAAAGCAAAAAGTTAAGAACCAGGTAGAGGATATAGCTGACGATTTAATTAAACTTTATTCTGAACGCAGCCAGTTGAAGGGTTTTGCTTTCTCAGCTGATGATGAGGATCAACATGCTTTTGATGATGCCTTCCCTTATGTTGAAACGGATGATCAACTTCGTAGTGTTGAGGAAATTAAGAGAGATATGCAGGCTTCTCAACCAATGGATCGACTTTTAGTTGGGGATGTTGGTTTTGGAAAGACTGAAGTTGCTATGCGTGCAGCCTTTAAGGCAGTCAATGATCACAAACAGGTTGTCGTTCTAGTTCCGACGACGGTTTTAGCGCAACAGCACTATACCAATTTTAAGGAACGATTCCAAAATTTTGCAGTTAATATTGATGTGTTGAGTCGCTTTAGAAGTAAAAAAGAGCAGACTGAAACACTTGAAAAATTGAAAAACGGTCAAGTTGATATTTTGATTGGAACACATCGTGTTTTGTCAAAAGATGTTGTATTTGCTGATTTGGGCTTGATGATTATTGATGAGGAACAGCGATTTGGTGTCAAGCATAAGGAAACCTTGAAAGAATTGAAAAAACAAGTAGATGTCCTGACTTTGACAGCAACGCCAATTCCTCGTACCCTTCACATGTCTATGCTGGGAATCAGAGATTTGTCTGTTATTGAAACTCCGCCGACTAATCGTTATCCAGTGCAAACCTATGTTTTGGAAAAGAATGATAGTGTCATTCGTGATGCGGTCTTGCGTGAAATGGAGCGTGGAGGTCAAGTTTACTATCTTTACAATAAAGTTGACACGATTGATCAGAAGGTTTCAGAATTACAGGAATTGATTCCAGAGGCTTCGATTGGTTATGTTCATGGGCAAATGAGTGAGATTCAGTTAGAAAATACTCTACTGGATTTCATTGAAGGTCAGTATGATATTTTGGTGACAACTACCATTATTGAGACAGGGGTGGACATTCCAAATGCCAATACTTTATTTATTGAAAATGCGGACCATATGGGCTTGTCAACCTTGTATCAGTTAAGAGGAAGAGTCGGTCGTAGTAATCGTATTGCTTATGCCTATCTCATGTATCGTCCAGAAAAATCAATCAGTGAAGTCTCCGAGAAGAGATTAGAAGCGATTAAAGGATTTACAGAATTGGGCTCTGGATTTAAGATTGCAATGCGAGATCTTTCGATTCGTGGAGCAGGAAATCTTTTAGGAAAATCCCAGTCTGGTTTCATTGATTCTGTTGGTTTTGAATTGTATTCGCAGTTATTGGAGGAAGCTATTGCTAAACGACATGGTAATGGGAACACAAGAACCAAAGGGAATGCTGAGTTGATTTTACAAATTGATGCCTATCTTCCTGATACCTATATTTCTGATCAACGACATAAGATTGAAATTTACAAGAAAATTCGTCAAATTGACAACCGTGTCAACTACGAAGAATTACAAGAAGAGTTGATGGACCGCTTTGGAGAGTACCCAGACGTGGTAGCCTATCTTTTAGAGATTGGTTTGGTTAAGTCTTATCTTGATAAGGTCTTTGTTCAACGTGTGGAACGAAAAGAAAATAAGATTACAGTTCAATTTGAAAAAATTACTCAGCGATTGTTTTTGGCTCAAGATTATTTTAAATCTTTATCCGCAACGAATTTAAAAGCAGCCATAACTGAGAATAAGGGATTAATGGAAGTTGTATTTGATGTCCAAAATAAGAAGGACTATGAAATTTTAGAAGGTCTGCTCATTTTTGGAGAAAGTTTATTAGAGATAAAAGTATCGAAAGAAGGCAATTCCCTTTAACATTTTTCTTCTATAAAGTAGATAAAAATGATACAATAATAATTTGAGGTAATAAAAATGAGATTAGACAAATATTTAAAAGTATCACGAATTATCAAGCGTCGTACAGTCGCAAAAGAAGTAGCAGATAAAGGCAGAATCAAGGTAAATGGAATCTTGGCCAAAAGTTCAACGGATTTGAAAGTTAATGACCAAGTTGAAATTCGCTTTGGCAATAAGTTGCTACTTGTAAAAGTACTAGAGATGAAGGATAGTACAAAAAAAGAAGATGCAGCAGGAATGTATGAAATTATCAGTGAAACACGGGTAGAAGAAAATGTCTAAAAATATCGTACAATTGAATAATTCTTTTATTCAAAATGAACACCAACGTCGTCGCTATCTGATGAAAGAACGACAAAAACGTAATCGTTTCATGGGTTGGGTTCTTATTTTGATGATTTTATTGTTCATTTTACCAACTTATAATCTTGCTCAAAGCTATCATCAATTACTCCAAAGACGTCAACAGTTATCAGAATTGCAAACTCAGTATCAAACCTTGAGTGAGGAAAAGGAGAAAGAGACAGCTTTTGCCACAAAGTTGAAAGATGAAGATTATGCTGCTAAATACATGCGTGCAAAATATTATTATTCTAAGAATCGGGAAGCTGTTTATACGATTCCTGACTTGCTCCCAAGGTGATAAAATGGAAAATTTATTAGATGTAATAGAGCAATTTTTGAGTCTATCGGAAGAAAAGCTGGAAGAGTTGGCTGATAAAAATCAATTATTGCGTTTACAAGAAGAAAAGGAAAGGAAGAATGCGTAAATTCTTAATTATTTTGTTGTTACCGAGTTTTTTGACCATTTCAAAAGTCGTTAGCACAGAAAAAGAAGTAGTCTATACTTCGAAAGAAATTTATTACCTTTCACAATCTAACTTTGGTATTTATTTTAGAGAAAAATTAAGTTCTCCCATGGTTTATGGAGAGGTTCCTGTTTATGCGAATGAAGATTTAGTAGTGAAATCTGGAAAATTAACTCCCCAAACAAGTTTTCAAATAACCGAGTGGCGCTTAAATAAACAAGGAATTCCGGTATTTAAGCTATCAAATCATCAATTTATTGCTGCAGACAAACGATTTTTATATGATCAGTCAGAGGTAACTCCTACAATCAAAAAAGTATGGTTAGAATCTGATTTTAAACTGTATAATAGCCCTTATGACTTAAAAGAAGTGAAATCATCCTTATCAGCTTATTCGCAAGTATCGATCGACAAGACCATGTTTGTAGAAGGAAGAGAATTTCTACATATTGATCAGGCTGGATGGGTAGATAAGGAATCAACTTCTGAAGAAGATAATCGGATAAGTAAAGTCCAAGAAATGTTATCTGAAAAATATCAGAAAGATTCATTCTCTATTTATGTTAAGCAACTAACTACTGGAAAAGAAGCTGGTATCAATCAAGATGAAAAGATGTATGCAGCTAGTGTTTTGAAACTCCCTTATCTTTATTATACGCAAGAAAAAATAAATGAGGGGATTTATCAGTTAGACACGACTGTAAAATACGTATCTGCAGTCAATGATTTTCCAGGTTCTTATAAACCAGAGGGAAGTGGTAGCCTCCCTAAAAAAGAGGATAATAAAGAGTATTCTCTCAAGGACTTAATAACGAAAGTATCTAAAGAATCGGACAATGTAGCTCATAATCTATTGGGATATTACATTTCAAACCAATCTGATGCCACATTTAAATCCAAGATGTCTGCTATTATGGGAGATGATTGGGATTCAAAAGAAAAATTGATTTCTTCTAAGATGGCTGGGAAGGCCATGGAAGCTATTTATAATCAAAATGGATTTGTGCTAGAGTCTTTGACTAAAACAGATTTTGATAATGAGAGAATTGCCAAAGGTGTTTCTGTTAAAGTAGCTCATAAAATTGGAGATGCGGATGAATTTAAGCATGATACTGGTGTTGTCTATGCAGATTCTCCATTTATTCTTTCTATTTTCACTAAAAATTCTGATTATGATACGATTTCTAAGATAGCCAAGGATGTTTATGAGGTTCTAAAATGAGGGAACAAGATTTTTTAAATCATTTTCTCAAGAAGGGATATTTCAAAAAGCATGCTAAGGTGGTGCTAGCTCTTTCTGGTGGATTAGATTCTATGTTTCTATTTAAGGTATTGTCTACCTATAAAAAAGAGTTAGAAATTGAATTGATTCTAGCTCATGTGAATCATAAGCAGAGAGTAGAATCAGATTGGGAAGAACAGGAATTAAGGAAGTTGGCTGCTGAAGCAGAGCTTCCTATTTATATCAGCAATTTTTCAGGAGAATTTTCAGAAGCGCGTGCACGAAATTTTCGCTATGATTTTTTTCAAGAGGTCATGAAAAAGACAGGTGCGACAGCCTTAGTCACTGCCCACCATGCGGATGACCAGGTGGAAACAATTTTGATGCGCTTGATTCGAGGGACTCGCTTGCGCTATCTATCAGGAATTAAGGAGAAGCAAGTAGTCGGAGAGATAGAAATCATTCGGCCCTTCTTGCATTTTCAGAAAAAAGACTTTCCTCCAATTTTTCACTTTGAAGATATATCAAATCAGGAAAATCATTATTTTCGCAATCGTATTCGAAACTCATACTTACCAGAATTAGAAAAAGAAAATCCTCGATTTAGAAATGCAATCTTAAGCATCGGCAATGAAATTTTAGATTATGACTTAGCTATAGCTGAATTATCAAAGAATATTGATGTAGAAAATTTAGATCAGCTATTGTCTTACTCTGAGTCGACACAAAGAGTTTTACTTCAAACTTATCTGAATCGTTTTCCAGATTTGAATCTTACAAAAGCTCAGTTTGAAGAAGTTAGACAAATTTTAAAAACTAAAAGCCAGTATCGTCATCCGCTTAAAAATGGTTATGAATTAGTAAAAGAGTATCAACAGTTTCGGATTTGTAAAATCAGTCCTCAGTCTGATGAAAAGGAAGATGAACTTGTGTTACACTATCAAAATCAGGTATCTTACCAAGGTTATTTATTTTCCTTTGGAATTCCATTAGAAGGTGAATCAATTCAACAAATACCTGTTTCACGGGAAACATCAATACACATTCGTCATCGAAAAACAGGAGATTTTTTGATTCAAAATGGGCATAGAAAAAAACTCAGACGTCTATTTATTGATTTGAAAATCCCTATGGAAAAGCGAAAATCAGCTCTGATTATTGAGCAATTTGGTGAAATTGTCTCAATTTTGGGAATTGCGACCAGTAATTTGAGTAAAAACACGAAAAATGATATAATGAACACTGTACTTTATATAGAAAAAATAGATAGGTAAAAAAATGTTAGAAAACGATATTAAAAAAATTCTCGTTTCACACGATGAAATTACAGAAGCTGCTAAAAAATTAGGTGCCCAACTAACTAAAGACTATGCAGGAAAAAATCCAATTTTAGTTGGGATTTTAAAAGGATCTATCCCTTTTATGGCTGAATTGGTTAAACATATCGACACACATATTGAAATGGACTTCATGATGGTTTCTAGCTACCATGGTGGAACAGCAAGTAGTGGTGTCATTAATATCAAGCAAGATGTGACTCAAGATATCAAAGGAAGACATGTTCTGTTTATAGAAGATATCATTGATACAGGTCAAACTTTGAAGAGTTTAAGAGATATGTTTAAAGCAAGAGAGGCTGCTTCTGTTAAAATTGCAACCTTGTTGGATAAACCAGAAGGACGTGTTGTAGAAATTGAGGCAGACTATACCTGCTTTACTATCCCAAATGAGTTTGTAGTAGGTTATGGTTTAGACTATAGAGAAAACTATCGTAACCTTCCTTATGTTGGAGTATTGAAAGAAGAAGTGTATTCAAATTAGAAAGAACAATTTTTAATGAAAAAACAAAATAATGGTTTAATTAAAAATCCTTTTCTATGGTTATTACTTATTTTTTTCCTAGTTACAGCTTACCAGTATTTCAGTACAGGTAGTGTTGCAGGGAAAAGTGAGCAAATTAATTATACAGAATTGGTAAAAGAAATTACCGATGACAATGTAAAAGAATTGACTTACCAACCAAATGGCAGTGTTATCGAAGTTTCAGGTGTTTATAAAAATCCTAAAACAAGTAAAGAAGAAACAGGTATCCAGTTCTTTTCTCCTTCTGCTACAACAGTAGAGAAATTTTCAAGTATTATTCTTCCTTCAGATACTACAGTATCAGAATTGCAAAAACTTGCTTCTGACCATAAGGCAGAAGTAACTGTTAAGCATGAAAGTTCAAGTGGTATGTGGATTAATATTCTTGTATCCATTGTGCCATTCGGTATTCTATTCTTCTTCCTATTCTCTATGATGGGAAATATGGGAGGAAATAATAGCCGTAACCCGATGAGTTTTGGACGTAGTAAGGCTAAAGCTGCAAATAAAGAAGATATTAAAGTAAGATTTTCAGATGTTGCTGGAGCTGAGGAAGAAAAACAAGAACTAGTTGAAGTTGTTGAATTTTTAAAAGATCCAAAACGATTTACAAAACTTGGAGCCCGTATTCCAGCAGGTGTTCTTTTGGAGGGACCTCCGGGAACAGGTAAAACTTTGCTTGCTAAGGCAGTCGCTGGAGAAGCAGGTGTTCCATTCTTTAGTATTTCAGGTTCTGACTTTGTAGAAATGTTTGTCGGAGTTGGAGCTAGTCGTGTTCGTTCTCTTTTTGAAGATGCCAAAAAAGCAGCACCAGCTATTATCTTTATCGATGAAATTGATGCTGTTGGACGTCAACGTGGAGTTGGTCTTGGCGGAGGAAATGATGAACGTGAACAAACCTTGAATCAACTCTTGATTGAGATGGATGGTTTTGAGGGGAATGAAGGGATTATCGTCATTGCTGCGACAAACCGTTCAGATGTACTAGACCCTGCCCTTTTGCGTCCAGGACGTTTTGATAGAAAAGTATTGGTTGGCCGTCCTGATGTTAAAGGTCGCGAAGCAATCTTGAAAGTTCATGCTAAGAACAAGCCTTTAGCAGAAGATGTTGATTTGAAATTAGTGGCTCAACAAACTCCAGGTTTTGTTGGTGCTGATTTAGAGAATGTATTGAATGAGGCGGCTCTAGTTGCTGCTCGTCGCAATAAATCGATAATTGATGCTTCAGATATTGATGAAGCAGAAGATAGAGTTATTGCTGGTCCTTCTAAGAAAGATAAGACAGTTTCACAAAAAGAACGTGAATTGGTTGCCTACCATGAGGCTGGACATACCATTGTTGGTTTAGTCTTGTCGAATGCTCGTGTTGTTCATAAAGTTACTATCGTACCACGTGGACGTGCCGGCGGATATATGATTGCACTTCCTAAGGAAGACCAAATGCTTCTTTCCAAAGAAGATATGAAAGAGCAATTGGCTGGCTTAATGGGTGGACGTGTAGCTGAAGAAATTATCTTTAATGTCCAAACTACAGGAGCTTCAAACGATTTTGAACAAGCGACACAAATGGCGCGTGCAATGGTTACAGAGTACGGTATGAGTGAAAAACTTGGCCCAGTACAATATGAAGGAAATCATGCTATGTTTGGTGCACAGAGTCCTCAAAAATCAATTTCAGAACAAACAGCTTATGAAATTGACGAAGAAGTTCGTTCATTATTAAATGAAGCACGAAATAAAGCTGCTGAAATTATTCAGTCAAATCGTGAAACTCACAAGTTGATTGCAGAAGCATTATTGAAATACGAAACATTGGATAGTACGCAAATTAAATCTCTTTACGAAACAGGAAAGATGCCTGAAACAGTAGAAGAGGAATCACATGCACTATCCTATGATGAAGTAAAGTCAAAAATGAATGATGAGAAATAACCCAAAGAGAGGCAAGACCTCTCTTTTTTTGTGCAGTTTAGACGGTGTAGGGA